>NZ_CAADGZ010000002.1:0-100858 GCF_900696675.1 uncultured Candidatus Kuenenia sp.
CATTAAGTTAAGCAAACGGCCGCAAAAGTCCCACTTAATAAAGGGGGGGGGAAAAGGGGGTTGTTTTTGATCAAATAATTCATAGCACCTTAGTTATTTGAAAAATCCAAGTGGACATAAAAAGCAATGTAGCCCCTTTAGGGGCGGTCTGTTTGTAGCACAATAAAATTCAACAGGTAAATAGCTCCGCAGGAGCGGCCTGTATATGATTGACAGGAAGACAGGCCGCTCCTGATTATAGAGACAGGTTTCAAACCTGTCTCTACGATCTGTTATGGTATCCTATCTACAAACAGGTTGCTACTACGGAGCTTATCGGTAATACGCTTTTTTTAAAAACCAAAGTGTTACTCATTTTTAGATTACTTGTATATCACCACGTCGGGTAATGAAAAAAACTGCGATATATCTATTTTCAGCATTTCCGCTGTCCTGGCATTGATCGTGATTGTCAATTTTTCCGGTTTCATACAGCGTGGCGAATTTTGTGAGGGGTCATGCAATAACTCCTGCGCCATTTTTGCCGCCTGTTCACCCATCGAATAATACTCCGGGGAGATAGAGACCAGCGCACCGGTCCTGACAAGCGCACTCGAAGTACAAAATATGGGCAGGCGGTTTTCCGTTACCGCATCCTGAAATATGCCGATTGACTCCTTTGAAATCACGGTATCGTCCGGCACTACCCACAAAACGTCAATTTTCTTACGGAAATCGTCAAGCGCGGGTTTGATGGCATTTCCGGAAGTAACCTTTCTGGTAATAAACTTGTAGCCGTGCCTGCCGTCTAAAGACGTTAGTTCTGACACAATCTTTTCGGTTTTTGCCGGGTCATATATTATCCCGATCGTTTTTTGCGACTGAAACATCTTATTCACTACAGCAAATTGTTCTTCGAAAGGCACGCTGGAAGAGATGCCGTAGATATTTTCGCCGCTCAAATCCAGCAGTTCATGATTAATAACGGCGCAAAACAGCAGGGGTATATTGCTGATGTGTTTTCTTGCGAGCGTTGTTGCAAGGACTCCTATGGTGATGATGATATCCGGCTCAGGTTTGAGTTCCTGTATAATTTGGATGTCCCGTTTTCCTTCTTCAATGTCTCCTTTTAAATCGTACGTTGCCATGAGAGATATACCGTAATGACGGCACTGCTTTTTAAAACCTTTGGCAACGTCATTATATGCCGGAATATCCAGGCTTTTCACGATAACGGCGCGGTATCCGCTCCCATTTGCATTTGGAATAGCCCCTAACATTACGGCAGCAAACAATGCCAGAAAAAAAACGAAAACGGGTGCTATCTGCTTTGAAATGTTGCCAATAAAGGCGATTGAAAGGTGCGATGCGGCGTGAACCAATTCCTGTCCCTGTGTATGCATACCCATCCGGTTCCCTGGAGCTAAAATTGATAACTTAATCCAATAAAAAACGACCTCCCGGGACGGGGAAGGTCGCTTGACATGGATGCAGTCCCCGGGTCATTGTAATCCTTGTCGAGCAGGTTAAACACCGTGCCCTGTATTTCCATCGTCCTGAAAAATTCCTTGCCAATTACGGAAAGATTCAGCAATGCATATGAAGGCATGTCATCCCTTGCGTCATCAGCCTCCCTCGACCGCCTTCCACTGACAAATGTGTTTACGTTGGTGTTTATATATTTCCAGTAACGCACGTTTACCCCAAAGTTGCCCTTGTGCCGGGCGACGTATGGCAAATCGTTGCCGTTGTCATCATTAGGATCCTGAAACGAATAATTCATAAACAGGTAGTTGCCTCCACCAATATCCACATTCGTTTCCATTTCGACTCCATGCACGTGCCCGTCTCCATAATTTTCGTAACGTAAGGTGGTGCTGCCGGGAGTTAACGGCCGCTTGACGATAAAGTCCTGTATATCGTTGTAAAAATAATTTAAACCGCCCGTAACATATTTGTTAAATCTATAACTCAATCCCGCTTCATAGGTCTTGATAATTTCAGGGTCGAGGTCTTCGTTTCCCTGAAGTGCCGGATTGTTTTGGATGTACATTTCCATAAAATCCGGCGCGCGGAATGCCTCTCCGTACAGGAGTTTCAGCGAGGCGTTTTTCATAAACGCCCAGGTCAGGCCGGTGCGTGGACTGGTTGCCCCGCCAAAATCGCTGTACTGGTCATGGCGCACCCCCAGCGTTAAGTTCAGGGTGTCTGTCAAGTCCCAGGTATCCTGTAAATATACGGACAATATCCGGCGGGTCGCCTCTTTCAGATACGGGTAGGTATCTGAAAGATTTTGTACTGCGTCAAAGACTTCGTAGGTTGCAGGATTAAAGTTGCTTTGATAGCGGACGTTTCCCTGATTCACCCAACGATATTCCAGTCCTACGGTGAGGATGTTTTTATCAAATAACTCATAATCAAAGGGCACTTCCGCCCCTGCTATCCTTTCAATCTCACTGCCAATGCCAATAAAACCATCAGGAAATGATACCGTGGTGTCGTAGACGCCGTCCTTGTTTGTGTCAAAGGCGAGTACCGAGCCTTCCGGGTATGCTTCAATTTCAGGCCTGATATCGAATTGGTCATAATAAATTCTTGGCTTTATGGTAAGTCCCCCGTCAAAAATCTTTTTGTATCCTATTTCGCCGAAAACATAATTGTTTTCTATATCGGAATCATTGCTCAACACGTATTGGGGACCGACAAAGGTTTCCCTGTTTTTATTGTTATACCATCCATGAAACCACAGGTTATCGTACTCAACTTTGAGATTCATTGCGAATTCCTGCCGTTTATCATGCACATTTCCAGGCGTATTTGATGCCGAAGTGCCAAAAACTTCATCGAGCGTTGTCTGCACGTCTCTCTCTAACGTACCGCTAAAACCATCCGTTGACCGGTAATGAAGCATGCCGGAGATGTCAACCTTCCCGTATTTCTTGCCGAATATAACATTCTCCTCGTATGTGTTAAAACTCCCGTAGCCGCTGCTTATTCTGGCGCCGTCGATATCGCCTGCATCCTTAGTGATGATATTGATGACGGCCAGGAATGCATTTTCTCCGTACACTGCGGATCCAGGCCCTCGAATAATTTCTATCTTCTTTATATTTTGCACCGGGAAGTCATCAAAAGCGTTAAAGGAACTCCCCTTCAGGGGACTGTTTACAAAGTGTCCATCAAGCATCAGCCTTACCTTGTTTGCGGCCTCAAGGCCACGCACAGCCGGCACCACGTCGCCAAAATCAGGCAACTTAAGGATTTCAAATCCAGGCACGGTCCTTAAGATTTCCGCAAAGGTGCGGTAGCCCAGGTGTTTGATTTCTTCAGCCGTTATTACGGTAACAATTCCCGGCGCCTTGCTCACGGGTGTTTCATGTCTCGTGGCAATGGCTACCCCTTCGCTTTCAAGCCAGAGAACTTCAGAGGAATGCATATCTAATACCGAAGTATCAATACCACCGTTGGATGTTTGAGAAACCGGTTTTTGAGGCGTTTCCCACTGATGTGCCGTTTCCGTACCGGCAGCAAAAAGTGTCCCGGAAATGCCTGCAAGAAGAAAGATGAAAAACAGAAACGCCGCGATAATGTTTCCACATTCGTTTTTTTCAAAATTACGATTCATATTTGATTCTTTCAAATTCTCCGCCTACTTCCGAATGGTGTGATGTGAGAAGAGAGGTGTAAAGTAGAGATGACAGGAAAATGCTTTTTCAATCTGCGGTAGCATTAAACCAAAAATGAGTAAGATTTCAAATATTTTTATTCTTGTAGTTAAATTGAACATCAGAAAATATACAACAGTTTAGCCTTTTGAAACTGGAAATTGTCATTTGTATTGCGACGAACCGCATCGCACGACAGACGACTATCCATCAACCTTTTGTTTTTAATGCTGGTTTTTCAAAATGCAGAACTGTAAAGAATGGATTAGATGGGGCTTACGTAAAGTTTGTAGCATTGGGTTTTTTATCATTTGAATTTGTTTTGTATTTCGAATTTGGTTGCGGCCAGAGGCCGCGCCGGGAACTTAGTGGACTTAGATATCGGATGAGGAACGAGTCGTAACCGTTTATAGCAGATGCTTCGCCTCTACGCATTGAAATTCCTTAGCATTCCATCAGGTATTCTGCGGTTTTTCCTGTGTTTCTTCCCGTTTGTTGTTTTCATGCACCGTGTTGCTGCCGGGGAATGGCACATAGGAACGAATATGAATATCTCTTTGGGGAAATGCAATTTCTATTTTATTTTTGCGAAATACTTCATCGATGCTAAAACGCATCTCGCTCATGGCAAACCATCGTTTTCCGGGGTCATCCGCCCAATAGAATAATTTAAAGACAAGCGAGCTATCGCCAAAATCATCAAACCGTACATAAGGTTCAGGGAATTTCTTTACATTCTGATTTTGTGCGGCAATTTCTAAGAGGCATTTTTTTACGAGGGCGACATCAGACCCATAAGCAACCCCCACCTGAACACTGCCCCGCATCACGGAATCAGGCAATGACCAATTTGTCACCCTGCCTTCAACGAACTTTGAGTTGGGTATGGTTAAAACAAAATTGTCCGGGGTGATCATTGTGGTGCTTCGGGTGCTGATTTTTTCAATAGTGCCTAATGTCCCGTCGTCAAGGATTACCACGTCGCCCACACGCATTGGTCGTTCAAGTAAAAGTATGATACCGCTGACAAAATTACTTATGATGTTTTGCATGCCGAATCCGATCCCGATGCCAAATGCGCCGGCAAAGAAGGCAAGGCTGCGTAAAGGTATTCCCGCCAGATTGAACCCGATAAGCACGGCGATGGCTACGATAAAATATCGGATAAGGTTGGAGAACGAATGCTTAAGCCCTCGTTCCATTCCCAGCCTGGAAAACACCCTTTCTTCCATCAATTTTTTTATATAACGCGCAAGGAAGAAAAACGCAACCAATACGAGTATTGCAAAGATAATTCTCAGCGGCGTTGTGTACCTTCCCTCCTGCATTACGAAACGGTACAACAGGCCATTGCCAATGCTCCTGAAAATTATGCCTACCTGTGCAAAAATCTTCTGAATAAGATAGGGCGCGGCGGGAGAATCCACTGCATCCCGGAAGGTTCCCATCCATATCCGTACAATAACTATCGCACAAACAATGGAGGCGACGTAGTTTAATGAGATACCGTAAGCCGCAGTCGCCGCATTAAATTTCTTTTCTTCGGGGGTGTTCTTTTCTATTTTTCTCGCCGCAAAAAGTCTTTCTCTCATTCTGCTTATCCGGTAAAGCAGGAATTTCGCTATCCATAGAGCGATAATTGCGGCAACTATACTTTTTATACATGTTTTCAGCAGTACATACGTCAATATAGGATATCCCAGACTGCGTATCGCAAAAAGAGAGACGACAAACACCACAAACACCGGGTAAATAATGCCAATAATACGCTGAATGAGCCTTCCCAACTGGCTGTTCTTTCCAGGCAACAATTTGAAAAACAGGGATTTTTGGGTTGCAAGCCACAAAAGCAGGAGCAGCATTCCTATTCGATAGATGAACCAGAACAGGTCAATAACGTCTCTTTTGTACTGAAATACGGTAAGTACCGTAATAAAAGACAAGGAAATGAGGGAAAAGAGCAAAATGATGCTTAATGACTTGTAAATATGCTTTGGTGATATGTAGGCGAGTGAAACAACGAGTTTCCTGTGTCCCTTTTCCGGACCGAAAGACTCCACAAGAAAACCTTTCAGCGCCGTATAAAGAGAAATATATAATAGTATATACATCGCTGAAGTTGTTGACGGTATTTTTACAGGGAATAACGCGCGTATCAATATGCAAAGGACCGCCACCCAGAGCACAGTAATACTCTTATCCAGTATTACAAGCAGGCTGGGGAGCAACCGCGATTTAAAATAGGTAAAGGTTATTGATTCATGCAACTGTTGCAGGGTGTCTGTGCTCCATCGGCGTATATACCGGTTGGAAAAATAAAATAATGCTATGAGTGACGTCAATCCAAGGCATCTTAACCAGAAACGAACCGTATTTTTCTCAAGAGTAATATATGCCGCTGCGTTTTTCATATGGCTCTTTGCTGTTTCAAGAAGAGCATGAATACCTGAAGGAAGGTTTATAACATCAAGGTAAATTACGTCAAAGGTTTGGGTGGTTATCTGCACTTCATCCCTTTTCCATATGTTTGCCGCTTTCATCTGTTGTAATTTTTCTTTGACATTTGAAAGCACTGACATGCCATATTCCCTTATTTCCAGACGTTCATATAAAATATTTACTCTTTCCAGAACAAGAGAGAACTGTTCTTCCTGCGCCTTGATTCTTTGTTCCACATGATTAATTGCCTGCTGCGCCAATTCCTTATCGGCAAAAGAGGAAACTTCCTTTTTAATATTTGACATCTCTTCGCTGGAAAGGGCAAGTTTATCAGAAAGGAGTTTCTTCACCTGATCTAAGGAAACAATAAGGCTTTTTACTGAATTGACCGCCTCTGAATAACGCTTTTCCTCCGCAGCGACCTTCTTTTCCATTTCCTCGATATCTTTTGCCGTGGCGCCCTTACTCAGAAAAACGCCAATGTCTGCCTGTAATTTCTTAAGTTCGGTACGCCCTTTATATCGCTGTGCGCCTTCCGTAATAAGTGCGTCCTTCATTTTTGCCACCATACCGTTCTGTTTGTAGACTTCTGCCTCTAATTCCAGCACCCTCTTTTTTTCCGGGGAGGTGGTTATCATTTGCTCCTGAACAATTTCTTCTCCTTTCTTAGCAGCCTCCTGTATGGTTTTTTCCGTCTCTGCCCGGGTGACCTCCGCAGCCTTTTTTGTAACTTCTTCAACCTTTTTTGCGTACGCCAGCTCTTCCTGTTTTCTTTTCAATTCTTCTGTTTTCTGCTTTTCCTCCAAAAGGCCGGCTTTTTCTGCCAATAACTCCGCGTTGAATTCTGCAGACTTTAGCGCCTGAATTGCTTCATCATATTGAATTTTTGCTATCGTCAGTCTTTTTTTAAATATTGAAATCCATAGATTGCTTACCTCCTTTTGCCAGAACAAAACATTGTTTATCTTTTCCTGCACCAGACTTTCCAATGTACTGCCGGCAGTATCCGCTTTCAATGACTCCAGCACCTTAACAAGCCCTTGCATGATAACGGGCGCTTTAAGCCTGTAATCCTCCAATTCTTTTGTAGCAATGGCAATTAATGATTCTTTTTCTTTCATGCTTGCCTGCGCCGCTTTGATATATCCCTTTGCAATCTCAGCTTCCTGTCTGACAAGCGCCGCCTGGTCGGCAGGGGTTGCTGCAATTGTTTCATTTAACTTTAACGCTGAAGATAATAATGAAACGTAATTTGCATATATCCTTACCTGATGCTGAAGTGCTGCGATGAGATCCTCGCACTCTTCTAATTGCTCATTGCCCGCGTCAATCTTTTCTTTTAGGATGCCGATCTCTTTGTCTAACAATTCCAAATATTTCACATGCGGTTCTTCTGCCGGGTAGGTATTTTTTTCTTCCGTTAATTTTTTAAGGTAGGAAGATGTTGATTCCCGATCGCTTTGCAATTTCAAAATTGCCGTTTCATTTTCAGTAATAGTCTTTTCTGCGCTGACCTTTATTTCTTCGAGTCTATTTTTCGCCTTTTCAAGATCTTCGTTTTTTATTGCCGTACGCTGTCCCGTTAGTTTAATCTCATCTGCTTTTTTCTCAACGGCAACGGTTTGGTCCTGTGCCTGTGTATACAGGGAAGTCCACAGTAAACACATTGCCACGCATACAACAACTTTAATGGTGTACTTTTTTAAGGTTTTCAACTGAAAAAATACCTCCTATGGCTAAGTTAGGCTAAGGTTTCAAAAGCCAAAAACCCAACGGCATTCATTTTTACCCACCTCCGATCCCTCTCAAGAGGGGAATTTTATAAGTCCCCTCTTGGGAGGGGATTGAGGGGTGGGTTTGTTCATTATTTAACTGAAAATATTGAAATTCCTAAACATAAAACTATGGGTTCTGGTTGCAAACCTGTCACCCCTTAAATTCAATTTTATGAAACAATTTAGAGGCGCTATGATGCAGCATTATGCAGCCTATGGAATATAATAGTATAAGAATCGTCAGCCAATCTAAAAAAGGGGCAACTACATGCAGATCATAATAAGTAACAAATCCCAGCAAACCCGTCGCAAAAAGATTCCTTATAAAGAAAAAAGTATAGAACAACAGGGCAATAGCCGTATTTGCGAATACATATTTACAATATACATAAACAAAGATAAAGGGGTAACAGATTTGGAGAAGACAGCTTACGATGCCTAAAATATTTGAAATAGCATTGCCTTCAACAAAGACCACGTCGATTCCCGTTGACAATACATATTTCGAAAAAAGATATACTCCAAAACCTGCCACGGTTACCAAAAAAAAGTTTTTTACCCATCGGTAACACGCTTCTAAATGTTTGACCGCTTTAATGTACTGCGTATCCATTTTATTATTATTGCGGATTGTGACGTTGAGCGCATTTCTTACGTTATAGGACGTAAAAAAAAGGTACGCGATAGTAAGGGTAATTATGGTTGCTGCATCTCCGGCTATATCGGGGGGGCTTGGGGTATGTATATCATACCTGTTTGCGGGGTCATCCGCCTGGATAATATTAAAAAAGATAAATGCGTTTAGGGTATTTTCCGTAAAAAAACGCAGATTAATACCGATGAAGTTTGTGAAGGCGCTTAACCCCAAATCCTTTATTGCTAAATTAAGTATTGTGTACTTGTTATTAATTCCTTGCAACCTGAGCACCTGTTTCTTATCAAAGATATGCGATTTTTAATGATTACAACATGTTTCCATTTTTGGTTATCGGAAAACTGTTGCAAATATTAATGAATCGATTATAAAGTACACACTAGGGCTTTTCAATAGAAAGTATCTGCCAGACACCCTTTACACTGTTCAAATGCCGTCTTTTTTTCTTCTCATAAATATGCGTATTGTATATAATTTTACCTTCCTTGTGTCTTATAACGGTCACGATTAAGGCCCAAAAAACCCGATTACGTATCTTTATTTTTATAGGTAACATTTTAGTTTTTGAAAAATTCCAATAATCGCAAAGCAGGGGCGAGGCACTTGCCGTAAATTGTCATAAATGTGCTCATGCCCAAACGGGCAAGTGCCTCGCCCCTGCTTTCTTAAATGTGTAGGCAAGGCGGATAACATCCTTTATAAAATGCGAAAAAGATGCCTTTTTTTTCTATTTACCCTCATGGCGGTCTGTTGGAGCATAGGCCCGTTTGCATGGATTGTATTAACCTCCTTCAAACCCCCTTCAGAGATTATGCAATTGCCTCCCGTTTTCCCTGAAACGTATGTCCTTGACTCTTACAAAAACGTCCTCTTTAAAAGCCATTTCCCGTATTATTTGTTCAATAGTTTCATGGTCTCGCTTTCTACCGTATGCGTAGCCATACCATGTGCATTGCTCGCCGCCTACAGTGTTTCGCGTTTTTCGTTCAGAGGGAAAACGGCGATATTGTTTATGATTGTTGTTTTGTTTACCCTTCCGTCGATCTGTCTTGTTGCCGCCCTGTATAAACTTTTTTACACCCTGGGGTGGATAAATTTACCCGTTTCGCTTATTTGTGCCTACAGCGCCCACAACTTTCCATTGGCGCTATTTCTTATGATAAAATATATTGATAAAATACCCATCGAAATGGATAACGCCTCTCTCATTGACGGCTGTACCCATTTTCAGGCGCTTAGGTACGTTATTGCGCCAATTGCATTGCCGGGGCTGATTTCCACAGCAATTCTAACCTTTATTTTTTGCTGGAATGAGTTTCTGTTTGCCCTTACTTTTACCCTTGACGAATCCTCCAGGCTCGCTTCTGTAGGCATTGCCCTGTTCCAGGGCACATATGAGGTTCCGTGGGGAGATATTGCCGCAGCTTCAGTGATTGTTACCGTTCCGCTCCTTATTTTTTTACTTGCCTTTCAAAGGTATATCGTACAGGGCATTATTTCCGGAGCGGTGAAAGAATGAGAATTCACTTAAGAAATATTACAAAATATTACAAACACACCGCTGCGGTGAATTGCCTGAACATGGAGATACAAGACGGTGAATTCCTTGTAGTACTCGGATCGAGCGGGAGCGGAAAGACCACGACATTAAATATGATCGCGGGGCTGGAGACTCCCTCTTCGGGAGATATTTATTTTAATGATAACCTTGTAAATACTGTGCCTCCCGGCAAAAGGGACATTGCCCTGGTGTTTCAGAACTATGCCTTATATCCGCATATGAAAATATTTGACAATATTGCATTTCCTCTCAGGATACGAAAGGCAAAGGATCTAAATGAAAACGTGGAAAATACCGCCAGGATGCTGGGAATAAACAACTTATTGCAAAAGTATCCAAAAGAACTTTCCGGCGGCGAAAAACAGCGGGTTGCACTGGCAAGGGCGCTCGTGAGAAATCCGCAGGTATTTTTAATGGACGAACCTTTGAGCAACCTTGACGCACGCCTAAGAATTTCAGCGAGGGGGGAATTAAAAAAACTTCAAAAACAACGGAATGTTACCACCGTCTACGTTACCCATGATCAAACCGAGGCGCTCACACTGGGAGGCCGGATTGCTGTTATGGATAAGGGGCATCTGCAACAGATAGGGACTCCTTATGAAATATACAATGCGCCTCAAAACACCTTCATCGCTGGGTTTGTTGGCGCTCCGGCCATGAATTTTGCAGAGGTGCGGCTAATCACGGCAAGTTCTTTTGCCTTAGGGGAAACAATCCTTGAATCCCCGGTTCCCCCGGCAAATACGCCGCAGGTTATTCTGGGGATACGTCCTGAAAAATTGCAATGCGTTTCGCCGGATTTTAAAAACGCCATTAAAAGCATTGTGGAACATATTGAATACCTTGGGCATGAATCAGTATGCCATGTGAGGATCTCCCCGGATATACTTTGGTCAGTAAAAAATACCGAATCAACGGTCTCGGCTGGCGACCTTGTTGGCCTGGCATTTTCCCCGGATGCGGTTCATTGGTTCGACCAGTCAACAGGAATGAGAATCCTAGACAGATCTGTTAATACCATGCATACGTGAATATCTTTTTCAAAAAACTAAAGTGCTACGCAATAAGAGAAAACAGGAATAGCAACTATATTACAGTTGCACATTTTTATTTTGCTGTTATATTTATAGCATGAGTAAGGCTGAGAAATTATTGAGGCGTTTCTTATCAAAGCCAAAGGATTTCACCTATGATGATCTTAAAAGTCTTCTGGCTGGATTTGGTTATGAAAAGGCAAAGTCAGGCAAAACTGCCGGGTCGGGGGTAACCTTTATTAATCCGGAAACAAGGCATATTATAAGATTGCATAAACCACACCCGGGAGTTGAGCTTAAGAGATATCAATTGGATTATATAGAAGAAGCATTAAGAAATAAGGGGTTAATACAATGAAGGATGTTTTAACGTACAAAGGTTTCACGGGAACTGTGCATTTCAGCGCAGAGGATAAAGTTTTTCATGGGAAAATCGAGGGTATAGATGACCTTGTAATCTTTGAGGGTCATAGCGTAGAAGAACTAATAAAGGCATTTCACAATGCGGCGGATGATTATGCTGCTCTTTGTAAAGAAATGGGTAAAGTGCCTATAAAGTCATATAGGGGAAGTTTTAATGTTCGTATACCGCCAGAGATGCACAGAAAAGCAGCCGAGAGAGCTATTCAAAAAGGCTTGTCATTAAATCAGCTTGTTCAAACAGCAATAGAGAAAGAATTGGTACATAATTGATCACCTGAAAATAGAGGGACACTCCCTGATTAATTCTTAAAATACATGAAGTGTCCTATCCCGACCCAACTTTGGGCGATGGACGAAGGACGAACATCGTCCATCATCTATCATCCGTCGTCCATCATTAGAATGGAAAGTACTTACAGCAGGCAATCGGCAAATTGTAGACTGTGGATTGCCAACTGCCGACTGTTTTTGCCGGTAGGTTTCGCGCAAAGCCTGTTCATCCGCCGAATACCATTTGCCGACCGCGTAATCCTGTCATATTGACACATCTAAAAGGGTGGTTTTAAGCAAAACACTGTCACAATGGCATACTCTTGTTTATGTAATCCGTAAAGATTTTTTTGTGCAAAAAACTTTTCACATATCCTATTGTGATTAAATAAGTTAATTTGCAGGGGAAAAAGAAGTCAGCTGAGGGGCGGCAGGCATTGTTCGGCATACTGTTTGCTCCGTTAATTCAGCCGTTAAAAGATTTATTAAAGTCAGCAGTACATACATTTGGAGGAAACTTTGTTATGTCGGCAAAAAAAATTATTTATGATCACGACGCGCTGGAGGCAATCAAGATTGGCGTAAAACAATTAGCAGATGCGGTAAAGGTAACGTTGGGACCGAGGGGACGTAATGTTATTATTCAAAAAAGTTTTGGTTCGCCAACGATTACGAAGGACGGGGTAACTGTTGCGAAAGAAATAGACTTGCCCGACCACATGCAAAACATCGGTGCGCAAATGGTAAAGTCCGTTGCCGCAAAAACGAGCGATGTTGCCGGTGACGGAACAACCACAGCTACGGTGCTTGCAGAGGCAATATTTGTAGAAGGGCTTAAGAATGTTACTGCTGGAGCCAACGTAATGGCGTTGAAGCGCGGCATAGACAAGGCCGTTCAGTGTGTAGTGGACAAGCTGCGGCAGATGAGTATTCCGGTAAAGGGAAGAAAAGAGGTTGAGCAGATTGCCACGGTAGCCTCTAATTACGATGCTGAAATCGGTAAAATTATCGCCGACGCTATGGATAAGGTCGGCAAAGATGGCGTGATTACGGTAGAGGAAGGCAAAAGTTTGCAAACTGAAGCGAAATGGATTGAAGGATTGCAGTTTGACAAAGGATATCTCTCTCCTTATTTCGTCACGAATCCTAACACGATGCAATGTGTTCTGGAAGACCCTTACCTGCTTATTCATGAGAAAAAGATAACCACCACCAAGATGCTGGTGCCGATATTGGAGAAAATTTCTCAAACAGGCAAACCTCTTTTGATTATTGCCGAAGAGATAGAAGGCGAAGCCTTGACCTTGCTTGTTGTGAACAAGCTTCGTGGGTCGCTGAAATGCGCTGCAGTTAAGGCGCCGGGTTTTGGTGATAAACGCAAGGCGATGCTGGAAGACATCGCTGTCCTTACCGGCGGCCAGGCTGTTTTTGAAGATTTGGGTATTAACCTTGAAACGTTAGAATTAAGCGACCTTGGCCGCGCAAAGAAGATAGAAATCGACAAGGAAAATACAATCATCATCGAGGGCGCCGGTGAAAGCAAAAAAATCAAGGATCGTATTGAACAGATAAAAAGGGAAATCTCGACTACCACATCGGATTACGACAGGGAAAAGCTTCAGGAGAGGCTTGCCAAGATGGCTGGCGGCGTGGTAATGATCAATGTAGGCGCGGCAACGGAAAGTGAAATGAAGGAAAAGAAGGCGCGTGTTGAAGATGCACTCCATGCAACCCGAGCTGCCGTTGAAGAAGGCATCCTTCCCGGCGGAGGCGTATCACTTCTCAGGTCTATTTCCCCCCTGAATGATCTTGCCCTTACAGGCGATGAAAAAATAGGCGTTGATATCCTTCAGAGGGCTTTAAGGGCGCCATTAAGACAAATCGCAGCGAATGCAGGGGTTAGCGCTGCAATTGTCGTACAGAATGTTGAAAATGCGAAAGGAAATGACGGCTATGATGCGGGGGCAAACCGGTATTGCGATATGGTGAGCGAAGGCATCATTGATCCGACGAAAGTGGTGAGAACCGCACTGCAAAATGCAGCGAGCGTTTCCACTTTGCTGCTTACAACAGACGCCATAATAGGCAAGATACCGGAGAAAAAGAAGACCCCTCCAATGCCTCCTGGCGGCGGCTATGGTGGTTATGGAGATATGTATTAATTTTTTTACGTTTTTACCGGCATCACAAAAAACCCCGCTTTTGCGGGGTTTTTTATTTCGGCAGAATTTGGCGCTAATGCCAGTTTTATCATTATTTCTTTGCAGATGCTTATGCTGCAAATTCTCTTGTACTTGAAAATGAAAATTGTTATATTGACATCGTTTTCCTTTTGACTTGGAGGTTTCATTCTAAAATGATTTCAAATGATAACGACACTTATTACAAAGCCGATGCAAAACAAAATAAGATAGAACAAATCTTAAGCGAATTTTTTTCTTTTGCCGGGAAAGAATATTCTTTCGATTCAATGTCTCCCTGGAAACCCCAGGCAGATATTTACGAAACACCTGAAGACATTATTGTAAAAATGGCCATTCCTGGCACTAAACCGCACAATGTGCAGGTTTCTTTTTCAAAAGACACCCTTACGATAACTGGTCACAGAACTGACGACTCACCTCACGAAAAGATATGTTTCTATCAGGTAGAAATCAGGTATGGATATTTTGAAAGAGCATTTTATATGCCCAAACCAGTTGATACAAATAATATAAAAGCCTCATACAAGGAAGGTTTTTTACAAATAATCCTGCCAAAAATTCAGCAAAAAGAGCCGGAAGCATTTGCCATAAAAATTAACCTTTAACCATTCCCTGTATTGCCGGAGAGGAAACAATACACAACATGACAAATAGCGAAAATAATAACCATGGCGAAGACCAGGAGCATCCTGTACTTACGGTTGAAGAAGAAGTACAGGACAAAATAGAAAGAATAAAAATACCACATGAAACCCCTGTGCTTCCAGTGAAAGACACCGTTGTATTCCCGGGAATGGTCGCGGCGTTAAGCGTTTATACCGATAGGGATATTAAACTCCTGAACGATGTTTTAGCCGGGAACCGATTCCTGACCCTGACCGCGCAGAAAGATAAAGATATTAAAGTGCTAAAACAATCCGATATCTATGAGTGCGCCACGGCGGCTGTCGTTCTTCAAATGCTGCGCATGCCCGATAATTCTGCAAAAATGCTTGTCCAGGGACTTCGCAGGGTAAAAATCGGGGAATACGTTCAATCCGATCCTTATTTTAAAGCAAAAATCAGCGCTATCGAAGATATCATTGAAGACGATAGAGAGACAGAGGCACTGGCAAGAAATGCGGCGGACCAATTTGCGCACATGATCTCCATGATGCCATCACTGCCCGAAGAATTGAAGATAGCTGTCGTTAATATTGAAAATCCCAGCCGTTTAGCGGATCTTATTACTTCGCATTTAAATGTTAGCGTGGCGGAAAAACAAAAGGTGCTTGAACTGGCAAACGTAAAATTGCGTTTGCAAAAAGTTACTACACTGATTGCCAGCGAATTGGAAGTCCTGGAAATGGCTACAAAAATCCAGTCTCAGGTAAGGAACGAAATGGAAAAGGGACAGAAGGAATATTATCTGAGGCAGCAGCTAAAGGCGATTCAGGATGAACTGGGCGAAGGCGACGAACGTTCAATGGAGATAAAAGAATTAAAGGAAAAAATCGAAAATGCCAAAATGCCTGCCGAAGCAAAAAAAGAGGCCGAACGAGAGCTTGAACGGCTTGCAAAAATGCATTCTGCTTCGGCGGAATATACGGTTTCAAGGACATACCTGGATCTGTTGATTGCCCTTCCATGGTCGGTTTCTACAAAAGACCAACTGGATATTAAAACGGCAAGCACAATATTGGATGAAGATCACTACGATTTAGAAAAATTAAAGGAACGGATCCTTGAATATCTTGCGGTAAGGAAACTCAAGGATGATATGAAGGGGCCGATCTTGTGCTTTGTCGGACCGCCCGGCACAGGGAAAACCTCTGTTGGGATGTCAATTGCACGTTCGATGGGCAGGAAATTTGTCCGTATGTCCCTGGGAGGAGTAAGAGACGAGGCGGAGATAAGGGGTCACAGGCGCACATATATCGGTGCATTGCCGGGCAGGATCATACAGGGACTGAAAAAGGCGGAATCAAACAATCCGGTATTCATGCTGGACGAAATTGACAAACTTGGCGCTGATTTCCGCGGAGACCCCTCAGCCGCCTTGCTGGAAGTGCTTGACCCTGAACAAAACCATGCCTTTTCCGACCATTATCTCGACGTAGCGTTTGACCTTTCAAATGTAATGTTTATCACCACCGCAAACATATTAGATACGGTACCGCCTGCACTGAAAGATCGTATGGAGGTGTTGGAACTTTCAGGATATACTGCGGAAGAAAAAATATCCATCGTGAAAAAATTCATCCTTCCCAAGCAGCTAAAAGCCCACGGCCTCAAGGAGGAGCAGCTAACGATTACAGACGATGCAATAAAGATGGTAATCACTGATTACACACGGGAGGCAGGATTGAGAAACCTGGAGCGTGAAATCGCACACCTTTGCAGGAAAACGGCGAAGAAAATCGCTTCCGGAGAAGAGACGTCGGTAACCATAAATGCGGAACAATTAAATACGCTTCTAGGGCCAATCAAGTTTTTCTCTGAGGCGGCGGAACGAACCACTGACGCCGGAGTTGCCACCGGTCTCGCGTGGACGCAGGCCGGCGGAGACATACTTTTTATTGAGGCGACTTTTATGCCAGGCACTGGGAAACTCACCCTGACCGGATGTTTAGGGGATATTATGAAAGAATCTGCCCAGGCAGCAATGAGCTATATCAGGTCAAAACTCGAAAGCCTGAAGATTTCATTTAAGGATTTTGATAAATACGACTTTCACATTCATGTTCCTGCGGGAGCTATTCCAAAAGACGGACCTTCTGCCGGAGTAACAATGGCTATGGCGCTTATCTCACTTTTGAAAGGGACGCCAATCCTCTCTAATGTGGCAATGACGGGCGAAATCACGCTGCGCGGAAGGGTTCTACCCGTTGGAGGCATAAAAGAAAAGGTACTGGCAGCCAAGAGGGCAGGGATTACAACGGTTGTCTTACCGAAGAGAAATGAGAAAGATTTAACCGAAGTTCCTGAAAATACAAAAAAAAGATTGAATTTCGCATTTGTAGAAAGGGTAGATGAAATGCTGCCAATTGTTTTCGGCGCAGAAGAGCCAAAAAAAGGATAAAGTTTATTAGCAGGATTTGAGGAAGTCTATTCTTTATGGAGCGAATAATACTTAAAAACAGGCATAGGCAATCTACAGTCCACAATCCACAATCCACAATCCACAGTCAGCAATCGGCAGTTGGCGGTTGGCGGTTGACCAATGCCAATGACTGTTTTCGTTCTTGCAGGGAGATACAGCTATGTTAAACATTGGAATTATTGGTGCTACTGCTTACACCAGCCTTGAACTCATCAAAATCCTTCTTCGCCATCCGGAAGTGAAAATTTCCTTTCTCGGTGTGAGGAGAACAGACCGTCCTAAAATTTCCGATATATTTCCTTCATTGCAAGGTCAAATCGAATTGCCTTGCAATAGTATTCAGGAAAAAGAAGTCCCTGATAACCTGGATGTTGCCTTTATTACCCTGCCGCCCACGATTTCAATGAAATATGTGCCGCATTTTATTCAGAAAGGAATAAAGGCAATAGACTTCAGTGCTGATTACCGGTTTCAGGATAGCGCGTTGTATGAAAAATGGTATAAGGCCCGGCATACCGATAGCACCGGCATAACAAAAGCCGTCTACGGCCTGCCGGAGCTTTTTCGCGATAAAATTAAAAATACTCAATTAACGGCAAATCCTGGATGCTACACTACCGCAACCATACTGGCATTAGCGCCATTGCTTGCGAAAGGTCTTATAGAACCCGATGATATCATTGTGGATGCAAAGTCGGGCGTTTCCGGGAAAGGACGAGAAGCACGGGAAGACACACACTACTGCGAATGCAACGAAAATACCGAGGCATACGCTGTGGGCGGCCATCGCCACAGTCCTGAAATAGAACATATACTATCCACCCAAACCGGCAAATCCGTATCCATCCAGTTTGTTCCCCACCTCATCCCCATGAACAGAGGCATATTATGCACTATTTACTGCAACCCCAAAATAAGGACAGGCGCTTCAGCTCTGAACGATGAGGCAGCATTGAATATCTATAGGGAATTTTATCAAAAAGAACCCTTTATCCGCTTAAAAGAAAACAACACCCTGCCGAAAACAAAAGACGTAAGCCACACAAACTTCTGCGATATTGCGGTAAAGGTAACAGAAAAAAGGATAGTGATTCTTTCTGCCATCGATAATTTAATCAAGGGCGCCGCAGGCCAGGCAGTACAAAATATGAATGTAATGTGCGGATTTAAAGAAGAAACTGGATTGAAATAGATAAAATATACGTAATAGTTCGGAACAATTGACCTCTTTGAAACCGGCAGCTTTCCAAACATATTCTGTAAAAACTCTTCTGCGGAGATCGGCCTTCCCTCGGCGCTCCAAAATGAAGTGGCTATCATATGCTGAATTTCGCGCTCCTTACCATCGCGCAGTTTGATTTTTACCTTTTGTTTCCTGTTACAGATGCATGGGGCATTTCCACAAACAGAACAGGGTTCGGTCGGTTCTTTTATACAGATACAAGGCCGTTCACCACATTCCGGACAATGTCCCTGCGGTTTTTTTACACAGGTACACGGACTGTAGCCGCACTTAGGGCAGGAATCATCAACAACAGGCTCGCCATCCCATTCAGGGTCGGCAAAATGATGGTAGGCATCGACAAAATCATAGATTGTGAAAAACTCTTTCCCATCAAATAGCCGTGTGCCGCGCCCCACAATCTGCTTAAACTCGATCATAGAATCGACCGGACGCATGAGGATAATATTGCGGATATTACAGGCATCCACACCGGTAGATAGCTTTTGCGAGGTAGTCAGAATAGTCGGGATAGTCTTTTCATTATCCTGAAACTCGCGCAAATACTGTTTACCCATCGCGCCATCATTGGCGGTAACACGGGCGCAGTAATTTGGTTCCTTGCTCTTTTTGAATTGATTGACCAAATCGCGCACTGCCAGCGCATGGTCCTGGGTAGCGCAGAAAACAATAGCCTTTTCGTTCTGATTGATTTCCGAGAGAAATATTTGCACCCACCTGGCTTCGTGCTCTTTAATCTCGATAATCTTATTAAAGTCTGGTTCTGTGTAAATTTTGCCTTCTTCTATTTCACCTTCAATAATCTGATCATCCGAGGTATAAATATAATCGTCCAGCGTGGTCTTGATCCGCTTTACCTTGAACAGCGTCAGAAAGCCGTCGTTGATGCCCTCTTTGAGCGAATAGATATACACCGGCTCTCCGAAATATTTGTAGGTATCCGCATTATCTTCGCGTTTGGGCGTTGCGGTTAAACCAAGCTGAACCGCAGGAGAAAAGTATTCCATGATGCCGCGCCAGTTGCCTTCGTTGTTCGCCCCGCCGCGATGGCACTCGTCGATGATAATGAAATCAAAATAGTTTGGAGGATATTCGCCAAAACACCCTTCGACAGGTCGATGTGGTGAGCCTGCCGAAGGAGCCTGCCCTGAGCCTGTCGAACCCCCGCTCATGAAGGTCTGGAAGATGGTAAAGAAAATGCTGCCGTTGGTGGGCACACCGCCTTTTTTGCTGATTTCTTTAGGGTTAATCCGCACCAACGCATCTTCAGGGAAAACGGAAAATGCGTTAAACGCCTGATCCGCCAAAATATTTCTATCAGCCAAAAACAAAATCCGCGGCCTGCGCGAACCGTCGCGCTTTAAGTTCCAGCGAGTCTGAAACAGCTTCCACGCAATCTGAAAGACAATAAAGGTTTTTCCGGTACCTGTCGCCATGGTGAGCAAAATACGCTGTTTATCTTCGGCAATAGCGGCCATGGTATTGTTGACCGCGATTTCCTGGTAGTAGCGCACACTCTTCGTGCCGCCCACATCCTCAAACGGCACCTGATTAAACTTGTCCCGCCACCGATTTTGCGTGGCGAAGGTTTTATTCCAGAGTTCATCCGGTGCGGGAAAACCAGCAACCAAACCTTCTCCGCCGGTTTTCATGCAGATTTGATAAATCTCTTTACCGTTGCTGGCAAAGGTAGTATCCAATTTTAACTTTTCGGCGTAGTTCTTGGCCTGCGCCACCCTTTGCCCACGACAAACTCATCGCTCTTGGCTTCGACAACGGCCAGTTTGCGCCCCTGATACACCAGCACATAATCGGCAATCAACGGCTTGGCACGCCCGCCGCCGGTCTGGATTTTGCCGGCAGTGATATTGTATTCACGCAATATTTTTGACCCGTCCACCACGCCCCGGCCGCTTTCTTTGAGCTTAGGGTCAATCAGTTCCGCTCTGGTTTCCGCTTCGTTCATAGGTTCTCTCGTTTCTTTGCAGAGTAATACTTCTGTTTCGGGCTTGTCAGTTTATCGGGTATAGTCGGGTGCAGCAAGCCCTTATCAAGAAGCGGCTGTAAGATTTCTAAACGAAAATGTTTTCTGTCTTTGTAACCGGTAAACTCCTGTATTTCCTCTCTTGTTCTTGGGTTAAGACAGTAATTCATTATTTTTTTTGTCCGTTCGTCTTCCCCTGTAGCTTGGGGGGTAGCTTGAGGGGTAGCTTCCCCGGTAAGCGGCAGGATGAATTTGAAAATATCCTGTTCTATGAGTTGCGGATCGTGGCCGCAATAGGCCTTGCAATACTTAAACAGATTCCTAACACCAGACCCAAGCTCATCCGCCCGTCCAATTTCCCTGAATAATCGCGCAATAGAAGGATTTTTTGGATAGGGCGTAAAATGTGACGGATCAATCATGCCATACCCGTGAGGTTTATTGCTGTTCTCCGTGAAAAGTTTTTCTCTATCAATGACGAACTTCGCTGGAAACGCATTGGCATACTCGCGGTGGATAAGGATATTGCTGATTACTTCCCGTAAAATATGGCCGCGCAGGCTTATCCTCTGGCCATTTTCCAGATAAAACGGATCGTTCAGATGTTTCTCTCCAAATCGTAGCAGGCGGTCATAACTTTCGATGAGATTCGTGCGGATATCGTCACGGTCGTCATAACGGTCGATGTTGTCCCGTCTCAGAATGGCATCGATTCTGAAATGCGGCACTACCGATAGAATGGTCTCGTCTTTTCCAAAGAGCAGTATTGCGGCAAGCGTAAAACCGTCTTTCCCGGTTTGAAAATCCTTCCTATACAACTGAACGCTTCTCAAAAGGTCAAGGTCACTCATAGCGCCCCATGGGTGGTTTTCCGACTGGAGCAAAGCCATTTTTCGAACTCTTGCTATAACATCAGGCCGCAGATCGGTAAGTTCAGTATATGGGTAAATAGTGTTTTCTGAGTAGCCGATCTGCTTTCGCAGGTAAAGTGCGGATACAAGGTTGTGGTTGTCCGTGATATTGAAATCACCGTCTTCATTCCGGTCGTATATTTTTCCGTTACAGCGGTGAACCTGGGAGCTTTCGGGGATGTAAATGGAGAGAATGGTTTTCCCGTCGATTACGGCCTCATCCATTGAGAGATAAAACGACGGGCTGATTTTCTGTGGATTATTGACGGCTGTCGTAAAATCATTTTTGATCTGGTGGAGGCACTCAGGGACTATACCGGTTATCACGCCGTCATCTCTAACGCCAAGCAGAAGCTCGCCGCCGAAGCGGTTCAGGAAGGCGCACACCGTCTCGTAAATATCTTTGTTGAGGGCGGTATTACACTCCTTGAACTCAACGGTCAACCCTTTGCCCTGCTTGATAATGGCTTTTATCTTTGAATAGGGGTGTTCCGCTTCGTTCATGGTTTGTAATCTCCAATCTTCCAAACGCCTTTTTCAAAAAAGGCTTCTATAGTTTGGCGATGTGCTTTATTTATCAAATTAGAGTGCGATACTTTATGCTTTTTTGCATATTCAGCAAGCGTCATAATGTGCGCTCCTTCCAGATACGCAAGTCTCTTGTGATAACTATTCGTAAGCGCTTTGCCGACTATTTCCTCCATGATTTTGGCAGTGCCTTTTTCGTCAAACTCCTTAAACGCCTCGTAATACATCTTCCTGTCAATGAATTTAATATTCATCGGCACAAAGCCTTCCCGTATAAGCAAATAGTTATTTATTACCCTTCCGATACGGCCATTGCCATCAACAAACGGGTGGGTGTGTTCAAAGGTAAGATGCAGCCGCGCAATACGTTTTATAATATTTTCATGGCTGGCGGCGTTATATCCGGCAAGCATTTTTTCCAATCTTCCTGCCACTTCTTTTGGGTCTGGCGCTATGTGGTTTGCAACCCTAACCCACTCACCGTCCTTGCGAAATCTGCCGGCGATATCATCCCTGATATTCGCTATAAGCATCTTGTGAAGCGATAGCATAACCTCAAGGGTAAGCTCTTGTTCTTTGGCCTTGATATTGATGTAAGAAACTACCCGTGCGAGATTTTTTGCTTCAAAGATTTCTCTTTCCGTGATGTATCTGTCTAAATGTATCTGCAAAAGGATTTTTTCAGTTTCTTCAAGGGTGAGGGTGCTGTTCTCGATGGCGTTAGAGTTATACACCTGCTCGGCAACCTCCGCTTCGCTCAATAAATCCAAAAGCGATTGTTTACCGACCGCCGCAACATAATACCGCTCTCTCAAGCGATTGATTGAATTAAAAACATGTAAGATTTTTGCCATAGCTACAGTATAAAATCTTTCACTCTTTTGTCAATATAATCGTGAAAATCTAAGGGAAAAACAGCCAATTTCACGGTATTCAGTGGACAATTGATAATTGACAGCGGTCATGTGTCCATTCCTTGTTTAGTTGAGTTGATGATGCGGGTTAACAGTTTCAAGAGTTTCTTGTTGTCGTTGATGGCCGACGCCGCTTCGCTGATATTCAGGCGCTGACAACGTTCAGGAGCCGGTCCACTACCCGCACCGCGAACGTAAAACGACTTCTCTTTGACCACATTGCTCATTTTCAATCACCCATTCTCAATTTTCCATTGTCAATTGTCCTGTGAACGCCTTTTGCAATACCGATTTTTTCAATTCGTCCAGGTCTGCGAGCTTTTGCCGGTAAATGGCCTCGAGCTTTTTGGTTTCGGCGGAAAGCGCATCGAGTTTGGTGACGATGGATTTTTGGTCTTTTAATGATTTTGGAAATTGTAGTAACACCTCTTCTAATGATGAATTTGAAATGACTGGTTGTGCTGCTTGCCTTGCATAATTTCGTAGATTCTTTAAGTTCAATAAATATGCAAGAAACGCATTATCAAAATCATATTTACAATCTGTTATTTTGAATCCATTATCAGTGAGCCAAATAGCCTCTTCTATATGCCTTACATTTCCGCATAAAGCTCCGACTCTACCTACAATTACATTGCTCCCTGATAGATTAAATTTATTATACATCCCCGCGATTCCATTACCACCATAAACAGGATACTTTCCATTCTCAATCATCATTTTGCTTGTTATATTATCGCCACTTTTTAATTTAAAGCATCCCCCCAATGTCTTCTCTTCCCACCCGTCCCCCGGATTGGCAAAGACACTCTGCAGATACGACGCAAAAAGCTCGCGGGCGTTTTGCAGATTCTTTTCGGTTTTTTCTTTTGCTGTGGCGATGGCGGCAAAAGCCTCCTCCAGAATGGCAACGATACGCTGTTGTTCGGGGAGGGAATTGGGATAAGGTATTTTTTGGTTTTCAATAAAGTCTTTCGGCACTCGTTTATGGCCAACTGCGCCAGTCATCGCTTTTTTGCCGTCTTGCCTGAACTGGTCACGAGCTAAATAGTAGTACAAGTAATCAGGTATTACTTCGCCACGTGATCGAAAAATAATATATTCACTTGAGCCGAAACCAATACCATTCTTTAAATTGCGAGCAATTCCAATTTTGCCATTTTCGAAACAAGGCGTAATTTTTGCGAGAAGCACATCATTATCGGAAAAATACGTATAGCTTCCAGATACTTCTTTCAGCGGTCTTTCCTTTGTTGCAATAAAATTCTTTGTCAATATTCCCAAATCTTCCATAGGCACAAACGAGACAATGTCATCATCATTCAATCGGTCTCTTGCTTCTTTTTTTGGTGGTTTGATTTCACAAACCTCGCCGAGTTTTTTTATTTGCCAGTTAGTTTTCATATTTTTCAATTTCCTTGTTCACTATGTCTAGGAACTTTACAAATTCTTGTGTGTCCAAGAAATAATTAGGATACAATTTTCCTAGATTATTAATATCATCTACTGATACAAGTACAACTTCCGTATTATTATCATTCAAGTATTTTTTTTCTAATTCAGAATATTCACTATTTGCTTGCTCTAACTTTGAGGCAGTGAATCTTTTTACAGTCAATGTCTTATTCTTAAAATTCAAGGATATAAGAAAATATTTACCTTTTTTATTTTCATCGTTCTGATCTGAAATCCTTGTTACCATTGAAAATCCTTGTAATTTGTCGCGCAATTTTAATTCATCTATTCTATTTACTGTATTTTTGAATAAAGAAATATCCATTTTTTTGTTTTCCAATAAAATAAATACTTTACTTATTTCTTTAAATAAATCTAATAGTTCTTTATCCCCAAAACTTTGTTTTAATGGTTGCCTGAGGTACGTGCCTATAACTTCAACTGCCGTCGCCCATGCGTGATGTATTTTTGTTCTAATCTGTATTTCAATTCGACACTGACTCGCATTAGGAGCATTTTTATTATATTTATAAATCAAATGAATGCTTCTGTATCCACTTTCTTTAGGGTTATTAATATAATCTATTTCTTTTAAAAGAATAGATTTGAAGGCGATTTGTGTCTCGCCAGCACGTATTAGATCTTTAAGCTTATATACTTCGCCAAGATTATTCAGTACGATACGCAAACCACCCACATCCTGCATCTGCGATAAAGACATCTTTTTCTGGATTTTTAATTTATTGACAATTGATGGTGCTCTTTTTAATCGTTGTGAAATTAGTACATCACCAGAAATAATTTCAGACTTTCTTTGCAAAGACACTCTAAATACAATAAGAGGGTGGATATGTAATGATCGAAAGTTTTCTAGAATTTCTATAGCTTGATCCTTGTTCATCTTTTGATCAGGCACGCCTGACAAAACACCACCAGCTTTATCAATCTGCCTTTTTGAATATTTTAGAATAGCTCTCATAAAATCCTTAAAATATTTTTGAAAATCATTTCACTCTCTTCATCCAGCGCCTTCATCTCGTCCAAAATTATTCCCGGTTCACGTAGCGCGGGTTCATCTTTTTTATGCGGATTCTTCACCGACAGGCCGAATGTGGTTTTATCTACATCGGCCACATTCACCGACCATGAGTTTTCCGAATTGGCCTTGGTCTTTTGTAATTCTACAAACTCCGCCAGATCGTTTTCGTTCAACGGGTTGGTCTTGCCGAGTTTTCTGTCCAGATTGAGCTGATAAAACCAGACGTTTTGAGTTGGTACGCCTTTTTCAAAAAACAGCACCACTGTTTTGACGCCCGCACCGGTAAAGGTGCCGCCGGGCAGATCCAGCACCGTATGCAGATTACAACTTTCCAATAACAGTTTGCGCAAAGATACGGACGCATTATCAGTGTTGGAAAGAAAGGTATTCTTAATCACCACACCCGCTTTTCCGCCCGCTTTCAGGATTTTGATGAAATGCTGAAGGAACAGAAAAGCCGTTTCGCCGGTTTTGATAGGGAAGTTCTGCTGCACCTCGGTGCGTTCCTTACCGCCAAACGGGGGATTGGCAAGGATGACGTCGTAACGGTCTTTTTCCTGGATATCGGCCATGTTTTCCGTCAGCGTGTTGGTATGCACGATGTTGGGCGCTTCGATGCCGTGCAGAATCATGTTCATCGTGCCGATGATGTAGGCGAGCGACTTCTTTTCCTTTCCGTAGAAGGTTCTTTTCTGAAGTGTCTCCGCATCTTTGGTGGTTAGGTTCTTGCTGGTTTTCAGATATTCAAAAGCCTCCGCCAGGAAGCCCGCCGAAGCGACCGCGCCGTCATACACCTTGTTGCCGATGGTGGGTGCAACCACCTTCACGATGGTTTTTATGAGCGGACGGGGCGTGTAGTATTCGCCGCCGTTTCTGCCGGCGTTGCCCATATTCTTGATTTTGTTTTCGTACAGGTGCGACATCTCATGCTTCTCAGCGTGGGAGCGAAAGCGGAGTTCATCGATACGATTAATGACTTCGCGCAGGTTATAGCCGCTCTGAATCTTGTTTTTCAGCTCGCTGAAAATCTCGCCGACCTTGTATTCGATGGTGTCGGCGCTTTCGGCTGACGTTTTGAATTTTTTCAGGTAAGGGAACAGCTTGTGGTCAACAAAGTCTTTCAGGTCATCGCCGGTAAGCGCCTTATGATGATCGATCTTGCCGTCTTTGCCTTTGGGCACTGCCCAGACTTCCCATTTGTATTGTTTGTCAATAATACCTTCATAGTATTTACCGGCAAGCTCTGCCGCGGTTTTCTTATCCTTCTCAAAATCATCCAGATATTTCAGGAAAAGAATCCACGAGGTCTGCTCCACATAGTCCAGTTCGCTGCTGCAACCGGCGTCTTTGTGGAGGATGTCGTCTATATTCTTGAAGGTTTGTTCAAACAAGGCGGTTTCTCCCGGGTAAAAATATTTTCACTTGCCGTCCGGCATTAAACTGCATAATTATGGTATAGCAGAATTCTGACGTCATAGCATGAGACTGGGACTGCCACACGAGCAATCCTGACCACGGGGAATCTTAGCTGTTTTTCAACATTGAGTCAATAACTACGTATGGTGTCCCCCGAATTCCGGAACAGCTCAGGGCTGCCCTAAAACAAGAGAATAACAATAACTCCTGCAAACATTACCATCCCCCCGACAAGTCGTTCGGCAATATTTTTTTCTTTAAACAAAATTGCCCCATAGAGAATGCCGAAAAGCAGACTCGTCCTTTTCACCGAGATGAAATAGGGGACTTCTGTTAATGTCACCGCGTAGAAGTGGCTGACCGTTGAAAACACGATCAACAATCCTATTAAAATAAAGATAGCGAGATGAGAACTCAACGGCTGTCTTATTTTGCCATTATTTTTCCACAGAAGAAGAGGAAAAAGAACTAACGACAGGAATGGAAAATAGGTTGCTGAAAAAAACAACGGGCTGGAATGCTGGATCGCCAATTTCCCCAAATTGGAGGTAATGCTGTAGATAAAGGCGACAATGATCATGTAAACAGAGCCGCGTTCCCTCAAAATTGCCTTAAACGGCTGCAATATTCCCTGCCGGCTCATTTTTACATTAAGCAAATACGCACCCAATGTGACAAGCAGTACACCGATAATGCCGTGCTTATGCAGCCTTTCGCCAAGGATGATATTTGAGGTTACTATTAAAAACCCCGGACTTAATGCAAGGAAAGGCAATGTCATTGACAACGGTGAAATTTTTATCGCCTTCATATACAATATGAGTGCGGTTGTCTCCAACGGGACAAGGAAGATGAGAATAAGAAAAAAGATGTGGTCCAGTGTTGGTATTTCTATGAAAGGCAGGAAACACAGCAAAAACGGAGAGGCAAATCCAATGCGCACCCATAAAACAATATACTCGTTTTTTTCTTTTAGAACCTTTTTGCTCAGTGCATCAGCGGTTGCCACGCAAAATGCACAAAAGAGAGAAATGAAAAGCCAGTTCAAGGGAGCTTATATCCTATTTTACGCAATAGTTGTCTTCTGTCCCTAATATCTTTTTCAGTTTCGGTCCCCGCCGGACTATATCCGTCAACTACGCCGATTATGCCGTTCCCCTGCACTGTTTTGGCCACAATAACCTGAAGGGGATTGGCGGTAGCACAAAAAACAGTACACACCTCTGGACATAATTTCAGGGCATTTAATACATTTATGGGATATGCCTCTTTCATTAGGATTACAAATGTATGGCCTGCGGCAATGTTTTTCGCATTTCTTGCGGACGTCTCCTGCAGATATTCATCGTTCCCCTCGATTCTTATAAGCCTGGGGCCGGAAGCTTCGCAAAACGCAATGCCAAATTTTATTCCCGGCGCTGCATTTATAAGGGTTTCGTAAATATCCTCTGCCGTTTTTATGAAATGGGCCTGGCCGATTATTATATTTGCCCTTTCCGGCAGCTCCATTGTTATCGCCATTGTTTCAACCATGGTTTATTCAGCCTCGTTTTTTGCGGGTATTTCCGGAGCTTACTCCAACAAGACCTCGTTGACCTTGCCGAAAGTGTCAAGCGGTTTGTCAAATTTATCCTTATTTCCAACAACAAGGATGCAGATTTTGTCCGGGTGTAAATATTTTTGTGCCACCCTTTTTATGTCTTCAACAGACACTGCCTGGATATTATTCTCATACGTTTCCAGATAGTCCAGCGGCAGGCCTTCGTATTCAATATCTACCATTTGCGCAACAATGCTCGCGCTTGTAGTAAAACGGAAAACAAACTGATTTAAGAAAGTCTCTTTGGCATGCGTTAATTCTTCATTGTCTACCGGTGTGGTGCGCATTCTTTCGATTTCCTCCAGCGCAATTGAAATAGCGCGATTGGTGGATTCCAGTTTGGTCTGGCACATTACATAAAACATGCCAAGGTCCTGAGATGTTTGAAAACTGCTAAATGCTGAATAAGCAAGCCCTTCATCGGAACGTATCCTGCTTGTTATTCGGGCATTAAACCCTCCGCCGCCAAGAATAAAATTCATAATCTCAATGGGGAAATAGTCAGGGCTCCTCCTGTGTATCCCCAGGTGCCCCATGATGACGTTTGCCTGATTGATGTCTTTATATACGTAGTTTACCGATTTGTTTAGTTCGTATTTGACCTTTGGTATATCAGGGATAATGTTTTTCCCCTTTTCCCATCCCTTAAAAACCTCATTCAATTTACTAATCATCGCTTTTCGGTCAAAATCGCCGGAAATGCCAATTATTATATTGTTCGGACGGAAAAATTTTTTATGAAATGCAATCATGTCGTTTCTCGTAATTTTTTCTATGGATTCCAGAGTGCCGTCCACTCTTCTGCTGTACGGATGACTGCTTTCATAGAGTATCTTGCGAAATTCTCTCCCTGCGATTTGCTGTGGCCGGTCGTTTTCCCTTCGGATGGATTCAATGGTTTCATCCTTTTCCATCCTTATTTTGTCTTCGGGAAATGCGGGATTTCTCAGCACGTCGGCAAAAATCCTAAGCCCTTTGTCCATGTCTTTTTTAAGCACGGAGAGGCTTGCACCGCCTGACTCTCTGCCTATAAAAGTCTCCACTGAGGCTGCTATGAATTCCAGTTCCTCATTCATTTTGTCAGGCGGCATGGATACCGTGCCACCGCTCCGCATAACATCTCCCGTCAAACTTGCCAGCCCGGCCTTTTCCGCTGGTTCATAAATAGCCCCTGTTCTGATTCGCGCCGTTACATTTATAATCGGTAAATCATGATTTTCCAGCAAGTAAAGGATTACGCCGTTATCCAACACCAGCCTCTCTGCCTTTGGAGGGTTAAAGCCGAGAGGTGCAAATTTAAATTTTGATAATATCCTTGCTCCTTCGGATTTAGGCTTGCCGGAGGAGGGGGGTACCTCTTTTTGGTGCTCCGCACGTAGTGTCCGGAAATTGTTTATAGAAAAAACACATACGAAACAGACTACACATATAATAAGATGCTGATATCTTTTTATGCTCACTTTGCACTCTCCCCATTTTCTTTCTTAACCAACATAGCAACGGTACGGTTTTTCTTTATCAGATATTTCTTTGCAACCCTTGTGACATCCTCGGAAGTGACTTCGCTTACTTTTTCCAGAAAGGTGTTAATATACCTCCAGTCGGAAATAATCTCATAATACCCTATCTCACTGGCAAGACCGGAGGCACTTTCCAGCCTTCGTATGAAGCTTGCCTCCAATTGATTTTTAATCTTTTGCAACTCCCATTCAGATGGAGGCTTGGTTTTGAGCAATTCTACTTCCTCATAAAACGCCGCCTCTACCTCTTCAACGGTATGGGGGGCTCTGGGGGCGGCATAAAAGGTAAAGGTTTCCGGAAATCTTCCGACGCCAATGCCTGCATTCGCCATTACTGCAATGCGTTTTCCCTCGATCATAGATTTATACAAACGCGATGTTCTTCCGTCAGAAAGAAGGGAACTCAATACATCCAATGCATAGATGTCGGGGTGGTCTATTCCCGAAATGTGATATGAAATAGCCATATAAGGGTTCGAATCAAACTCCACCTCTATCCGCCGCTCTCCCTTTTGCTCAGGCTCAGCGGTCTTAACTTTTGGCGGGTCAGGCTGGCGGGGAATATCGCCAAAATATTTTTCAATCAGTTTTATTGCATCATCCTGCTTAAAATTCCCTACCATCACAATCACGGCATTATTCGGGGTATAATATTGTTCAAAATACCCGGCGGTTTCCGCCTTTGTTAGATTTTGAATATCTGAACTCCATCCTATTGTGGGCAAACGATAGGGATGCGCAATAAATGTTACCGCATTAAGTTGTTCTATTAATGCGCCAAACGGGCTTGTTTCCGTTCTTGTCCGCCGCTCTTCCATTACAACGTCACGTTCGGAATAGAATTCCCTTAATACGCGGTTTTTCATTCGGTCTGATTCGATAAAAGCCCACAACTCCAGTTTATTTGCGGGAATGTTGCAGATATAGAACGTGCCGTCAGAAGATGTTGCAGCATTTAATCCGACCGCACCATGTCGCAGGTAGAGGGAAAATATTTCATCCTTTACCGCCAAATCCCGCAGTCTTCCCCTTGTCGTTTGCAATTCTTTTTCTAATGCGGCAATTTTTTTCTTGTCATGGAGTTCTTTTCCGGTTTCCCATGCAATTTCTGCTACCAGCGCGTCTTCTTTTTCAAGCAACGGTTTTTCGACAGCATAATCTTTCGTTCCAAATATTTTTGTTCCCTTAAACATCATGTGCTCGAAGAGATGAGAAACGCCGGTAATACCAGGCCTTTCATCCACAGAACCTACCCGGAAATTAATCCGAAGGCAGACAATAGGCACCTCGTGTTTCTCCAGCATGAGCAGCTTCAGGCCGTTCCCGAGAACGTGTTCCTTTACGTCTAATTTGAGCGGTTCGGCATGCGCCTTCAGTGAAATAAGAAAGATGACTAAAAAATTCACGATTGCAAAAGATATGAGACGTTTCGTTTGTATCATTTTATACGTACTCCCGGTTATTCATCTGATAAAAATATAGATAATGGTTTTAAAAATATCGGATTATAAAAAACATGGCATCCGTGACAAAAATCTTTTTATCGAAAACATGAACACTGTCTGTAAATATCAAATTAATAAGAAAACCACCAGTTTCATTCTAAAAGGAAAGACGGCTTTTTTGCAACGTAAATTTTAAAACACACCTTTTCTATAAGCATTGTAAAAAACGTAACAAGTTCGTTTTTTAAAAAATTCCAACGATAGCCGCGTTTGTCATATAGTGTTAATAATTTTACCGAAAATGAGTCTTGAATAAAGGATGTATTCTGTGTTAGCATAGCCCGCTGTCTTGTATTCTTTTTTAACGTAAGGATTGCGGGAACTTTTCAAATTCATAGCATGTTAATACGAACGTGTAAAATATTTCCCCCCTCCTTCCCTTATTTCTTTTCAATATAAATCAGGCTTTAGGCGGCTTTCTGAAAAATAGATTTATTGTAACATTTTAGTTTTTTTAAAAAGTAAGGGCGAAGCATTTGCACGTTTGGGTATGAACGCATTCATGACAATTTATAGCAAATGCTTTGCCCTCAGACTGTTGCCATGTTTTGTATCCTTGCTGACATAGAAGGCAAAGCTGCAAACCCAAAATAGTTCAACCGCGAAGAACATGAAGGCCGCGAAAAAAACCCGCAAAAAATAAGCTTTCACCGTGTAGTACTATAGCAACTGCAATTCTTGAATTGCCGCTATATTACAGGCGTTATTTTTTTAACATCACATTATCCATAGGGACTTTAGGAGTTTATACCATGAAGAAAAATTGTCTTTTTGTTGTAACAATAATTTCGGCACTGTTTTTTTCTTTTGTAAGCCAGGTATCTTTTGCAAAGGAGCTTGCACATAATCAGGAAGCTGCAAAACAACTTGAATTGCTAAGAAAAAACCTGAGCGGGTTAACGGAAATGAAATTAAAAGATGCTGAAAATTTCTACAAAGATTTCCTTAAGGATTTAAAAAAACTGGAAAAAAAATACGAGGGAACCTGGGAGGGTCTGGAAGCAACCTTTTTTATCGGTAATGTGTACAACATGACGAGAAAATTTGATGAGGCGGTAAAATGCTTTGATACTGTATTGAGTCAGGAAGGGGTCGACAAAAATTTTAAGGCGCGAACGCTTTATTTTAAAATACAGGCCCTTCTGGGTAAGGGTGACGTTGTAAATGCAAAAAAAACTATTGCGGCATTAAAAGAAATAGAACCACAGGCTGCCGCCAGTTTTAGAGGAGACTTGAGCAACACTACACAAATGGGTGTGGAAGCCCCAATGTTCAGCGTAAAGGATGTAAATGGAAAGACTGTTAACCTGGCGGACTACAAGGGCGAGGTTGTTCTCTTGTTTTTCTGGGCGACATGGGCAGAACCATGCATCCAGGAATTTCCGAAGATCATGAGAATGTACACCAATTTGGGAAGTCAGGGGGTGAAATTCATAGGAATAAGTCTGGATAATGATCTTGAAAACCTTATAAGTTTTATGCAACAAGAACGGTTTGATTGGCCGCAGATATTTGACGGAGAACAATTTAAAGGTGAACTGGCCCAACTTTATAATGTGCAGAATTTACCCTTGATATATGTATTAGACAGGAAAAGCAAGGTACGCTATATTGGAAATGAAATTCGTGGAATAACAATGACTGTTGCAGCAATCCTTTCCGAAACCGAATCTGAGGATATACCTTCATTCAGGTAGGGGCGATAAGAGCTTTTACTCTGCGGAAGGAAGCATACCGGGGTGCATACCGCTTTTATAAAAGAGCGGTATGCACCCCTTTTTAGTTGCAGCAAATGCTTCGCCCCTACACTATGAGGCAAACATCGCTATTATTGGAATTTTTCAAAAAACAACGGTGTTCTGAAGATTACGGAAATCCCTCTATGCCAAGTTGTTTGCTGAATTGTATTACCAGAAGTAAAATACCAAATACAATAATCGCAATTATTAATACCCAGTCTTTTTTCTTCTTTTTTACCTCGCCGGATTTTCCAGGGAAGACGATGGCAGATGCTTCTTTTATCGATTTCTTCACTTCAACTGCCGGCGGCGCATAAACCGTCTGAAGCGGTGTTTGCCCCTCAGATTGTTGTTGAGACATTAGACGTTCTTCTTCCTTACCAGCAATGTGTTGCGGAAGAGTTTTTTTGCCCTTCTGAGGCCTTGTTTTTTTATAGAGGTTTTTAGATGAGGGAGTATATCCGGTTTTGGGCTCTCTTTCACCGACCTCTTCGTGAGAAGAAGTCAAAAATTCGCCGCAAAAACGGCACTTAATTGCTTCGTCCTTAATTTCTTCTGCACAAAAAGGGCATAGTTTCATAGTTTATATCCTTATTATACTCAGGCGTTTCCCTTGTCGTTACTTCTCGGTTTAGAGAAATAAATGCATAGCGCCGCAGCAACGCATAACCAAATTTGAATTACCACTACATAATATACTGCACCCTTTACCAGTTTTGCAAAATAAGATTTTTCCGTTGCTCCGTCGCTTCTACGGAAAGGATTTTTAATCAAAAATGAAGCCGTGGATTTTAATTTTCTAATGAAACCCTTCAGGGTAGGATCGTCGCCTTTGTAAGATTTTTTATATTTGGCGGCAGACTCCGTATCGAGATGCGGTTTATATTTCAGTTCAACCGACGGACTTTCCGGTCTTAAAGGCCTTGTTTCCGGTACAACCGGCGGAGATTCCGGCGGAACAACAACAGAAGGCGATTGTGCCTCTTTTTTTTGCGGTTTCACAGGCACTACGGCAACGGGTTCCGGTTGCTTTTTCACCTCCGTTTTCGCAACTTCGGCCACGGGTTCTTTTTCAGCCGGCTTGGATTCCGTCACATGCGATTCCGGCGATTTAGTTGTTCCCGATGGGGTTATTTTTTCCGGCGCTGGCCTTGCCACTTGTTTTGTTTCTGCCGGTTCTGCTGGTTTCTCTTCCTTTTCTTTCGCAGGTTCCTTTTCTTTCGCAGGTTCCTTTTGTGCGGGAGCCGTTGGTTTTACCACCTGAGGCGAACCACCTGACATTGACTGCATACGGTCTTCTATCAGTTTGCGGTATTTTAGGAGTTCCTGTTCGGCTTTTTCACTCATGCCCAGTTTTTTATATGCCAGCCAGAGCCGTTGATATGCCTCCACATAATTAGGTTTGATTTCCGTCACCTTCGTAAATGCTTCAACGGCTTTTTGGAATTTTTCCTGGCGGAAGTATATGCTTCCCATCCCAAAATGAGCCTCTGGGTGATTGGGATTCAAAGTTATTACCTTTTCCAGCAATACCAGAGATTCATCCAGTTTCCCCAGCTTGTACAGATTGTACGCATCCAGGTAAAATTTGTTTGCTTCGCTATTTGCGTCGGCAAAGACAGAAGACATAGTAAAAATGCCAACAAATATGAATATAGGAAATAGTCTTAAATAGTTCTTCATAAAAAAATGTTAACACTTTTGCAAAAACTATACAAATTAAATTTTATTCGTTTCCTTTCAATTTTTCATAAGAACCTAAAGCCTTTTGTGCTTCTTCCTCCATACCCTTTTTCTTGTATACCTTATACATTTCCTGATAAATACTTATAAGGTCTGGTTTCATCGTTAGCGCAATTTTCAATTCCTGCAAAGATTCATCGGGCAGGTCTTTTTTGTTGTATATCATGCCCAACGCGGCATGCGCCTCCGCAATGTGAGGATTATTACGCAATGTCTCTTTCAATAAATGAATGGCGTCGTCGTATTTCCCCTGCTGCACATATTCTCCAGCCATTTGCAGGTACGATAATGAATGGTGTTGGCGCTTCAAATATATATAAAAGCCAACTGAAGTTAGCAGCACGACAAATGACGCGCATAGAATCATAATAAGCATTTTTTGTTTCATAAATATTATTCGGCGTATCCTTCCTTTTTCCTGAGGTCTTTTCTGAAAAACCAGGACATTCTCCCTTTAGCGAAAATATCATCCTTTCTATAAAGGTTCATTTTAATACCCGGCAAAATATTCAGGCAAGGCTTATGCCCAGTTCTTTTAATTGTTGCGGGTCTGCTTCAGAAGGGGCTTCCGTCATGGGACAGGTAGCTTTCTGTGTTTTTGGAAATGCGATTACTTCCCGGATATCGTCAAGGTGCAACAACAATGCAATCATGCGGTCAATTCCCAATGCAATTCCGCCATGGGGCGGTGCTCCGAATTTTAACGCATCCAGCAGAAATCCAAATTTCTGATACGCATCGTTATCGTTTATCCCCAGCAGGCGAAACACCCTTTTCTGTATTTCAGGGGAATGAATACGAATACTGCCTCCTCCAAGCTCCACGCCATTCAGCACGAGATCGTATGCCCTTGCCCTGACTTCCAAGGGTTTTTCCTCCAGGAAAGGAATATCTTCAGACCGGGGCGAGGTAAACGGGTGATGGAGGGCCACGTAACGTTTCGCATCTTCATTATATTCGAACAGCGGGAAATCAACAATCCATACAAAATTAAATTCCTCTGCATTGATAAGATTGTTTTTATGACCAAGATGCGTCCGGAGATGCGCCAGGGATTGGGATACGACCTTTTCCTTATCCGCAACAAACAGGAGCAAATCACCGGCTTTAGCATTCATGTGCTGCTGAATTTTCTGCAATATTTCCGGAGGAAAAAATTTAGTTATTGAGGAAACCAGACCTGTTTCTTCCACTTTGAACCAGGCCAGCCCCCTGGCGCCAAACTGGCTTACAAATTCCGTTAATTCATCTATATCTTTTCTCGAATAATGCCCGCACCCTGCCGCGTTTATCGCCCGCACCTGCCCGCCGGAGTTAATTGTCTCTAAAAAAACCTTAAAGTTTGATTCTTTTACAATGTGAGAAACATCCTGTATCCTCATACCGAATCGTAAATCAGGGGCGTCGAATCCATAGGACGCCATGGACTCCTGATACAATAATCTGGGGAACGGCAGGTTGACCGGTTTCCCCACAACCTTTTCAAAAATCGCAGCAATCAGCCCTTCGATAACCTGTATAATATCCTCCTCATCCACAAAAGACATTTCCATATCGATTTGGGTAAACTCCGGTTGCCGTTGTGCGCGGAGATCTTCGTCCCGGAAACACCGGACGATTTGAAAATAGCGGTCAAACCCTGAAACCATAAGCACCTGCTTAAATAGTTGCGGAGATTGCGGTAAAGCATATACCTTGCCATGATTCACCCTGCTGGGAACCAGATAGTCCCTGGCGCCCTCGGGGGTACTCTTTGTCAGTACTGGCGTCTCAATATCAATAAAACCCCGTGTGTTAAAATATTCACGTATAGTCTGGCACACCTTATGGCGAAAAATTAAATGCGTTTGCATTTCTGAACGTCTCAGGTCCAGATAACGATATTTCAGCCTTAATTCTAATGAAACGTTGGAATTGTCAATGATTTCAAATGGCGGCGTTTCGGATTTATTAAAAATTTCAAGCTCATCGGCAAGCACCTCTATCTCGCCGGTAGCTAAATCCGGATTGACGGTACCGGCGGGCCTGGCAGCAACCTTTCCCTTTATTGCGATAACGTATTCAGATCTTAATTGATGTGCAAGTTCACATGATTTATTTGCCGTGTCAGGATTAAAAACCACCTGGGTAATTCCCTCTCTGTCCCTGAGATCGATAAAAATTACTCCTCCGTGGTCCCGAACGCTATCTACCCATCCCATCAAAACTACCGTTGAATCGACCTCTTTTAAGCGCAACTGTCCACACGTACACGTTCGCTTTAATTTAGACATGTGTTTACTGCCTCCTGTGGATTACAAATTTCTCATTTAAAATGGTCCGAAAAAAAATAATGTGTCTTTATTGCAAGGAAGATTCAGGGCGGGATTTTTGTTGTGAAGAGAGGGTTGCAATACCGTTGATCTTTATCTAAAAATTCCTTTTTGCTGTATCGCGTGTCTTGCTATTCTTTAACTACGGACGTGAGACTAAATTGCGCTTGCCGGTTTATCGTTTTTGAAGGAACCAATTGAGTATCTCATCCTGCCTTACGATAACCTCTTCGCCCGTTTCCATTATTTTTACCTTAACATTACCCCTTTCCAATTCATCAGGCCCCAGCACCAGAACGTATTTTACCCCCAGTTTATTTGCAACACGCATTTGTGCCTTCGGACTCCTCCCTTCATAATCCAGATCCGCGGAAATACCGGACTTTCTCAAAAGGTTGAGCAGGTAAAAGCAATGCTTTTTGATCTCCTTGTCGATAGAAACGATGTAAACCGTTGGCGCAGGCTCGTTAATTTCGAGATGAACAGGCTGTTTTTTTTTGTTTAATACATTTTGCATCGCAAGAATAGTTGCCTCCATTCCTATCGCAAACCCGACAGCACCGATGGAAGGCCCTCCCATATCGGCGATCAGATTGTCGTACCTCCCGCCGGCGCAGATTGCATCGCGGGCACCTAATGAAGAATGGGTAATTTCGAAAACCGTTTTCGTATAGTAATCCAACCCTCTCACAAGATGCGCATCCGCAATATAAGGGATGCCTATTCCCACCAAGGCTTCTCTGACGCTATTTGCATGAATACGGCATTCTTCACAGAGATAGTCATTCACAGGCGGCAGTTGATGTGTTACTTCCTTGCATTTTTCATTCTTGCAATCAAGTATACGAAATACATTCCTGTGAAGCCGTGATTGGCAAAGTTCGCATAATGCAGTCTCGCGCTCGCAGAGGATGTCCTTTATGATATTTCTGAATACCGGCCTGCATTCATTACAACCTATTGAATTGATCTTCACATTGTAACCTTTCAACCCGATACGCTCAAAAATCCTCACTGCAACACCAATCGTTTCTACGTCGAGTAATGGGTCGTTTGCGCCAACCGCTTCTATCCCCATCTGGTGGAACTGGCGAAGTCTGCCTGCCTGAGGGCGTTCTTTCCTGAATTGCGGACCGATGTAATAGTACTTTTGAAATTTTTTTGTTTTGTGCAGTTCATATTCCAGATATGCCCGCATAACAGGCGCGGTATTTTCAGGACGCAATGTTATGCTCGAATCTTCACTGTCTGAAAAGGTATACATCTCTTTTTCCACAATATCAGTCGCCTCGCCTATGCTTCTTACAAAAAGGCGCGTGTCTTCAAAAACCGGGGTGCGGATTTCATAGTATCCGCATAATTCGAACTCCTGACGGCCCGCCTCCTCCAGTTTCTTCCACAAATCCCAATTGCCTGGCAAAACATCTTCAGTGCCTCTGGGGGCTTTAAATACATATCCTGATTTCTTATCGGTTTCTACGTTCATGTTTCATTCTCAACGTTTATAAATTTTCGTAAACAATCAATTCTTTGCTTTTATCAAAGCTTTCTTATACTGTATTTCAATACGGGTAAAACTTTGCCTTCTTCATATATCACCAAAGATGATTTAACGCAAGTCCCTTTCCATATACAGCGCTTCATACTGAAAACTCACGGGCATTTTATTCGCCGGATTCCCGTGTATCACTATCGTCATGTTTTATGAAAAACTACCGCATTCAAAGATCTCACAACAGATAAAAAACTTCTTTAATCTTCTCCTGATCTGTAGAAATCCGTACTACTATCCATCAACTTCTTGTTTTTTATGCTAGTTTTTCAAACTACACAACCGTAAGACATTGATTAGATGAGGCTTACGTAAAGTTTTGAGTATTGGGTTTTTTGTCATTTGAACTTGTTTCATATTTCGACATTCGTATTTCGAATTTGGTTGCGGCCAAAGGCCGCGCCAAGTAATCTGTGGATTATTTATTTTCACTTCACTCTGTGACTTTTAGGCCATGGATGTTTCATTTTACTTTGCGATTGTAAAAATGCAAGCGAAAGCTGTTTCGGTCACTCTACCGGTCATTCAGTGGTATTGAATATATCGTTTGATCCAATCACCGTATGATCGTTCTTTATGGATGGATATAATAATGCTTAAGCCTCATTATATCTTTCGCTTCATCTGGCAACCTCCCCCTTTTTTGTTTGACATCTTTTTCTCCTATCCTACAATGTATAAGAAATAAAATTATAAAGTAATTTTTTAAAAACTACGCGACAATTTTACCTGATAATAGTGTTTTTCTCAAGCCATCAGGGCAATTGATTGTGATAATCAATGGTCCTGTTTCAAAATATTGTGAGTCAAATACTGTTAAAATATAAACGGAGGAAGTAACGATGACAGCTTATTTACGTAATCTCCCGATTGAAGAGAGGATAAGACTGGTTGAGGATATCTGGGATAGCATTGCTACTGATCAAGCGGCATTGCCATTAACCGATGAACAAAAAGAGGAACTTGACCGACGCTTGAATGCTTACGAATCGGAACGACTTAAAGGCCGCTTAGCCGGTGAAGCAATATCTGACATTAGGAAACGATTGTGAGTCTTAAGGTTTATCTTCGACCAGAAGCTGAAGCAGATATTGAAGATGCTGCGACGTGGTATGATAGGCAACGTAAAGGTCTTGGCCAAGAGTTTCTTGATGACGTTCTTGTTGCATTAGATACAATCTCAGAAAATCCGAATATTTACCCCGTAGTGCATAGGCAAAGTCGCCGTGCTGTAGTGCGCCGATTTCCTTTTGGGATATTTTATCGAGTCGATGAAGACTCGGTTGTGGTACTTGCCGTTATGCATGGCAGTCGTCATCCACGGCACTGGAAAAAAAGAACATAACAAGGCAAATTCGGCCGACGCCAAAAAGCGGCGCGGCTGATTTGCGACGTTGGCTGAAAACCTATAAAAGGAGGAAAGTAAAACATATATGAATATTCCAGATACAGAAAAAAAGATTAAACAGCACATTTCAAGTTATAAAAGCTCCTTGAATAAAGAAAAGAAAACTTATGGTTCAATCAATGACGGTGCTGGTAAAAGATATTTGCTTTTCTGTCTTTATTTTTTACTCGGTGATCCGAAAAAATCATCGACATACATTGAATGGTACGAGAATGAATTCCCAGATGATAGCGGAGAACCGATTCAAATATTATGTTGGGCAATTATGCTGTATCAAATGGGTAAAACTGGTGAAGCAAAAATCAAATTAGCTGAATTAATGCTTTCAAATTTATACTTTATACCAAAAATCATTGGTATAGAGATACCTGAATACAACATGTGGCACTCTTCAAACGACTGCGAAAGCGATTATTTTGAATATACCCCCTCGCAAATCCTTGACAATTTGTCCGTTACAGAAATCAAATGGATCTCACAACTCTATAACTCTTCAGAATTCATAAAGATCAGAAACCGATATGTTGAAATCTTCACTGTACTTAAAGACGTTAAGGATGTCGCATGTAGACGGGTTTTACTTGAAGAATCCTATCAATTGCTGAGTATATTAACGTGATTCAGCTAACAAAAAAATGCACTTGGCCGGAACTAGCAGCGCGTTTTTTTCTTTAACACACCGGGGCCGGCCAGTGATTTTAACCGTTAGACAGGCAGGCCATCTATGGGATTTACGCTCGACAAAGTCGTACCGTGGGGGCGTTCGTATGACGAATACATCCGCATGTTCGGCCTCACAGAGGGCGATCTGGAGCTTCGTGTTCTCGGCTGCGGTGATGGCCCTGCCGCATTCAATTCCGCACTGAGCAAGTGCGGTAGTAACGTCGTCTCAGTCGATCCGATCTATGTTTTTGACACTGCGCAGATTAGAAGCCGCGTCTCTGATACTTATGAAGCCGTGATGACACAAATGCGCAAGAACAAAAACGACTACGTTTGGGGGGGGAGCTATTCCGTCAGTGGAACAACCCGGGAATGTTCGCATGTCAGCAATGGAAATTTTCCTTGCTGACTTCGAAACAGGAAAACAGGAAGGCCGATACATTGCAGGGGAGTTGCCGTCGTTACCTTTCAAAAGCGGACAATTCGACATCGCCTTATCGTCTCATTTTCTATTTTTGTACAGCGCCCACTTATCGGCGGAGTTTCATCTTCAGGCTCTTCAAGAAATGTTGCGTGTTGCTCGCGAAGTACGTGTGTTTCCACTGCTTGCGCTCGATAGCACGCCATCGCCCCACCTTGATTTTGTGAGCAAACATCTTGAGAATCACGGCTTCGGCGTTGAGGTCAAGCGTGTACCTTACGAGTTTCAGCGAGGTGGCAATGAAATGCTGGCTATTAAACCTGTGTATAACCCTGTATTCGAGAGAGACTGCGCAAAAGCGCACAGCTCCTCAATTTGAACATTATGGCCCTAAAATAATAAAAATAAAATGGAAATCATTAAAGATTACCAGAATCGAAATATAAGATTTACTGGTGACAGAAAAGACCATATTGAACAAGATCATCCTGAAATGCTAAATCAATATGATAAAATAAAGGACTCACTTAAAAGTCCTTTCATGATCGTAAGATCGAAAACGGATAATGAAGTAGAGTTGTTTTATAAAAAATACTCCAGAACCCCTGTAACCGAAAAATATCTCTGTGTTGTCATAAAATCATGGATTGATGACTCATTTATTATTACTGCATACTTTACATATACAATAAAAAAGGGAGAAATATTATGGGAAGAGAAATAAAAGTATGGTACGACCAGGAAGGGGATTACCTTGAAGTGTTGTTTGATAGGAAAGAAGGTTTTTTTAAAGAAACCGAGAATGATGCTGTTATGGAAAAAGTAGATAAGACTGGAGAAGTTATTGGTTTTTCAATATTAAAAGTAAGCGCTTTAAAGGCACAAAAACCCATTTCCTTAATTCTTAAACCTGATTATCAAAAAAGACTATAACAAATAGTTCTACCTAACCTGCTAGATATTTGCGATTTTTCAAAGTCAAAATTGTAAATAATATTTTTAATAGTTCTTTACTTCTTTACTGCAGGAAGCTGGTAACACTTTAGTTTTTTGAAAAATGTATTACCTATAAGCTCCGTAGGAGCGACCTGTCTCTTGTAAATCCATATTAAACAGGTCTGCCTGAATACGGACAGGCCGCTCCTGCGGAGCTATTTACTCTATTGAATTTTATTGTGCTACAAACAGACCGCCCCTGACTGGGCTACATGGTATTTTTTCTATACCGTGAATTTTTCAAAAAACTAAAATGTTACGAAAAAGTGGATAAATCTTGCATACAGGTGCATTCCTGATTTTTTGTAACTTCCGCTATGTTTTAATGAAACGTTGCAGTAGTGTTAACCCTGACAGGGTTTGAAACCCTGTCAGGGTTGTTTCGTCCTGACCTCATCATTAACGGTTACAAAAAAACGGGAATGCTCCCAGTGTTACCCTTTTTCTACCATTCCATGGTTTGCCGGAGTTCTTCTATCTCTATAACCGGTTCGGGGTTTTTCATGCCTTCTCCGGTTTCGGTTTCTGGTTTCGGTTTTATTTTTTCCTGAGTATCGAATTGCATCTCAAAGAGCTTTTTGTACAGTCCATTATTCGCAAGAAGTTCCTGATGAAGACCTGCCTCGACGATCCTTCCATTTTCCAAAACAACAATCCTGTCTGCATGGAGAATTGTTGATAATCTGTGGGCAATAATGAATGTTGTTCTGTTTTTTACCAACCGGTAGATGGCATTCTGGATGAGCTGTTCCGTTTCCGTATCTACGGAGGAAGTAGCTTCGTCCAGGATCAGTATTCTTGGATTTGCAAGGATGGCCCGCGCGATTGCGATGCGTTGTTTCTGTCCCCCTGAAAGTTTTACCCCACGCTCTCCTATAATGGAATCGTAACCATTCGGGAGCTGCATGATAAACTCGTGCGCATTTGCAGCTTTCGCAGCATATTCAACGTCTCTATCCGATGCGTCCGATCTTGCGTAAGCAATGTTTGTTCTTACCGTGTCGTTAAAAAGAAAGGTTTCCTGAAGCACCATCGCCATTTGTTTTCGCAGAGAATGCAGGGTGACGTTTTTAATATTATACCCATCAATAAATATGTCCCCCTTTACCGGATCATAAAACCGTGGCAGCAGTTTGGTCAGCGTGGTCTTTCCGCTCCCGCTCGGCCCTACAAAGGCAATCATCTGGCCAGGGCATGCAGTTATATTAATGTCCGTTAACACCTCTTTGTCCTTCCCGTACATAAAGTGTACATGTTTGAATTCCACAAATCCCTGTACCACCGGCAATGGCCGGGCATCCGGAGCGTCTTGCAATTCTACGGGCGTATCAAGCGCTTCGAAAACACGTTCGGTTGATGCAATGGCGCGCTGCACCTGATTATAAAACCGCGTCAGCCCGGTAATAGGACCATACATCATTTGCAGGTAGGGAAAGAAAATAACAAACGTTCCCGCAGAAAGCTGCCCCTGCAACACCTTGTATCCTCCCAGACAGATAACAGCCACTGCGCCGGTTTCCGTTATGAAATCAACCGCCGGCCGCAGGGTATTCACAAGCCTCAGAATCCGGACGTGAAGAAAGTAGTTCTCGTAGTTTTTGTGCTTAAAACGTTCCAGTTCTTCCGTCTCTTTCGCGAAACCCGCTATAACACGAATGCCGGATATATTGTCCTGAATAAGTGCGTTGAGATCGCCGGTCTTTTCACGTAACAAGCGGAAAACCCTTCTGATTCTTTTCCCGAAATTATAGGTACAGAGTGAAATAAAAGGGCATACAAACAAAACGATGCAGGTAAGATGCCAATCCAGTTTCATGCAAAAATAAATAATCCAGAAGAATTTGAACATATCGGTAATGAACGTAATCACCGGACCCACAATCGCCTGTTCCAGTGAATTCACATCGTTCATAATTCTGCTCATAATGTCGCCGGTTTTGTTATTTTCGAAATAACTCAGGGGGAATTGCTGGATATGGCCGTAAAGCTGATTCCGCATGTCATACACAAGCCGCTGCCCAAGCTCTGAGGTAATATACCCATGCGCCAGTGATATACAACTGCTTATTGCGTGCAACACGAGAAAACCCGAAGCAAGGAATACGAGCGTAACCATAATGGCATTATGCTCCAGAAACCAATGGTTATGAATATATCCGGACATTTTCAGCAACGGTTTTGCCATGGGAATGGAATATTTCTTTTTAATAACCGGTTCATCGCCAGGCGTGTTTGCATTTTGTGCGGATAGAGACAACGCATGCGTTGTCTCTACATTCCTATTCGCATGGCGGTCTGCCATTCTTATTTCGTCAACCGCTATTCCCAATATTTGAATAGGCAACACGGCAACAAAAGCGCTGATTATTGAAAGCAGCAGAATGACAATCACCCGCCGCCAATATGGCTTCAGGTAGCATAACAATCTTACGTATGTGCCTTTTGAATGGAAATCTTTTTTCATAGACAGCTATTATAAGCAAAAAATATCCTTTTGCGTAACACTTTAGTTTTTTGGAATTGCTATACATATTTTCGTGCAACATGGGTGGCACGGACAAACTCTGTTTGTCCGTGTGGGGATTGGATACAGGCTCAGTTCAATATTCAATGTTCAATGCACATGAGCGGCAATCTGAGAATTGAATATTGAACATTTTGTAACACTTCTTATTCGTACCTGAGCGCTTCGATAGGATTCAGCCTTGATGCCTTTCTTGCGGGATAGTATCCAAAAAAGATACCTACTATATTGGAGAAGAGAAATGCTATTGCCACTGGCAATGGGGTGAGCATCGAAGGCCATCCACCGTAGACTGAAATAGCCTTTGAAAAGACAATGCCGGAGATTACCCCAATAATTCCGCCGATGGAACTCAATACTGTCGCCTCTATCAGAAATTGAAGAAGGATATCCCTTTCCTTCGCCCCAACCGCCATCCTGATGCCTATTTCCCTCGTTCTTTCGGTGGTGGAGACAAGCATGATATTCATTATCCCGATACCTCCCACAACTAAAGAAACAGACGCGATACTCCCCAGCAGTATGGTCATTGTGCGGCTGGTTTCCGTCATTGTAGATGCATATTCAACCTGGCTGATAATCCGGAAGTCATCTTCATCCCCAGCCCGCAGCCGGTGGCGCTCTCGCAACAGATCGGTAATCTGCCCGATAGCCCTGAAACGTCCCGTCGCGGTATACGAAGAAGCAAGGATAGCGCTGACATGTGTAACGCCCATAATCTTTCTCTGAACGGTGGTATACGGCATAAGCACGGTATCGTCCTGGTCTGTACCCATCGGAGACTGCCCTTTCGCCTTTAATACACCAATTACTTTGAACGGGATATTGTTAATGCGTATCCACCTGCCCACCGGGTCGAGAGACCCGAATAAATTCCCGACAACCGTTTGCCCCAATACGCATACCTTTGCCATTATCTTGACGTCCTGCGATCTGATAAACCTGCCTGCCTCCAGCTCCCAGTTCCGTATAATCTGATAATCCGGGTGAATGCCTACAATGCTTGTTGACCAGTTTTGGTTTCCATATACCACCTGGGAAGCCGTTCGTAAATTCGCCGATACATGGCTTACCTCCCGGCATTCCTTCGCTATTGCCGCTACGTCTTCCGCAGTGAGGGTAATGGTTCCTTCCGTTCCCCTGGCGGCGGTGTGAGAAGTGCTGACAGGGATAATAATGAGTACGTTTGTGCCCAGGCTTTCTATTTGTTTCTCAATCAAGTCCTTAGCACCCTGTCCAATACCTACCATGACAATTACCGCCCCCACCCCGATAACAATACCAAGTATTGTAAGTGAGGAGCGTAATTTATTCCTTAATATGGCGCGTAACGCTATTTTTAACAAAGGCGGCATGCCGCAAAAAACCTTTCATTAAGTTGCTCTTCGTATTAAAACATAGGAAATTTCGCCATTAAATACATAGTGCGGCAAAGCCGTGACCAAAGAGAGTTTAACCACCTTGTCATTGCGAGGTTGCTTCGGAAAAGACCCTCGCAATGACATGCTGTGACCCTTGTAATGACATGCTGGATCCCTCGCAATGACAAGCTTGGACACCTTGTAATGACATGCTTTTGTCAATGCGAACTGTCCCCGGTTTGTCATTGCGAGGGTCTTTTCCGAAGCAACCTCGCAGTAAACACGCTCTTAACCACGTAGCAGCCCTTCGGAGTGAGAGATAAAGCCAGAGTGAAAGTCTCACTTTCACTTTTGACTTGAGTGGTTAATCTTCTTCTATTGTTACGGGTATTTTTTTCTTCAGATTGTTCGATTTAAACATAACTTTTGCTTTGCCTCTTTTGTTGGCGGTTATCGCAAAGACAGCCTCTCCGTTTGCATCCGTAGTTTCTTTCCTGGATGACAGGTGTAATGACCGCTTGCCCTTTGTCACCTTTGCTTTAATACTGGCGCCTTCTACAAGGCAGTTATCATTTCCTGTGATTTTCACATATACGTCCTTGCCTTCTCCAACAAATAATGAAATTTTATCAGGTGAAACCTGCATGGAATCAGCCTTGCACCCTTCTTTTGGTGTTGGTGTAGGCGTAAGTGTGGGAGTTGGAGTTGTTTTTGGAGTAGGGCTTGCAGTTATGTCTGGGGTAAGGGTTGGAGTTGGAGTTGGGGTTGTATCGTTACTGCTGTAAGAAAACAATCCGATTGCCGTGCCTGCCAGAATATCGTCAAATATCAATACGTTAACATCTTCATGTGAATCGTTGCAGGACGAGCCAAAAATAGTCCATGTAACGCCGCCGTCTGCGGTTTCATAAATACAATTACCCACTGCAGCATATGCATTGTTCGCATCGGAAGGGTTTACCGTAACAGAGGTGAAATCTGTGGATGTTGCGGAAGTAGGGGTTACCGTTTGCCATGCCCATGTAGAACTGCCCGACGGTTTCTCTCCTTTATAAACGCCCCCTTTTGTTGCAATATAAACTGTTACATCCCCGGAGATGGTAGTTCCGTCTATGGACGTTACAACTTCATTATCAATATTTGTTCCGGTAGATGGAGTCCAGAAACTATTGGTTAAGCATACGGAAAGCCTCCAGCGAAGTCCTGTTTCCGCACTGTTTTCCCCGCCAACTCCAGCCCAGACTTCACTGTCAGTTACCCAAAGTGTGTTGACCGGAAAATCAATAGTTGCGCCAGTGCTGTTTATGGTATCGGCAGTCCAGGTAGCGCCGTCATCGTCACTATAAAATATTCCCCCGTTTGCGCCGGTTTCCCAGTTTGTGCCTGCAATGTATATCCTGTTGCAGACGGAAGGCACAAAACCAATTGCGGTAATATTTGAATGATCCGGGCGTGTAGAACCAAACTCGCTGGTATGATCTTCTGCCTGGAATACCTTTGCCCATGCCGGTGAAGTGGATGTGCCTGTTGTTGTCACATAAACCCTTCCCGCATTATTGCCTACGAATACTATTGAGGGGTCATTTGGATTTATGGTTACTTCCGTTACCGGAGGCCCGTCAGTCTCAGGAAACATAGGAAAAATCCAGTCTGAAGAACTTGCTGTTGATGAGGAATCTGTGGGGTCGAAATTGACTGCCCTGCCGACGCCGCTTTTTGAGGCAATCCATAGTTCTTTATGGGTGGAAGAGTATTCATAGAAATCGATATCATTTAAGACAACGCCTTCTATTCCATTGTTATTTCCAATTTCCGAGACGGCTGTCCATGTGCCTGAATTATAATTAAGCTCTCCAATAGCCCAGTCAGTTGCCATGTAAATGTTGGTTGTATCATTGGGGTTAATATCTAATGCCCCATCATTAACATGGGTATCTACGGTATATGAACCAACCGTTGAGGAAAGGATAGGCGCATGAGACCATGAACCGGATGCACCGTCCAATACAGAAGCGCTGATAAAGACACGGTTGTTATTAAATCTAATATATTGAGGGAATCCTCCCGGAAAATTATCAGCGCCGGAACTCTCAAAATCCCATGAAGAAGTCCAGGGGGAGTCCCCGGTTGTTGTCTTATAAACCTGCGGGTTTGCTGAACCGCCTGCGATGAAAATAGTGTTAACGTCTGTAGGGTCTACGCCGATTATTTCAACCTCAACGGAACCTGAACCGGACGCAGGGCTTGTCGGCAGTGTAAGCGCCGTTGCAATTAAAGGCGAACCGTCCAATTTGTATGGCGTTACAACGCTACCGCCGGTTCTTACCATAACAAACATAGTATCCGCATCATAGACAGAAAGAGAGGTGATTTCAGAACCGGAGCCAAAAGAATACAGCAAGGTAAAAGAATTGCTAGTTCCGCCGGTATTTCTGTAAACATCTCCCTGATAAGTGCCGGCGTATAAGCCTGAACTATGGGCAGTTAATACCCCAGGAGCAGAAATAAAGGTTGCAATATTCCCCCAGCTTCCATAACTACCACCGCTGTCGCTTGCATATATTTGTGAGGCGCCGGTACTGTCGCTGATGATCGCATAAATATCATTTTCATAGCCGGAGACAAGGTTTGTTTCAATCTCTGAACACTTGCCGGTGATATCGGGATAAGTGACCGCTTCCCATGAAGAAGAAGTACTCGTATTCCATTTGTATACCCCTTTGATGCTATCAATACCAATAAGAATTTCCGTTGTGCCTGAATTATCATATGATGTAATATCCTGTACCTGAGCGCCATATATGCCTAGGTTTACTTTTTCCACGCCGGCAGCAAAGGCAAAATGGGTACATATAATTAAGGTAAATAAAAAAGAAACACCGAACATAGACATACATTTTTTCATATTTTTTTCCCTTCCTTTATTTTTGTGAATAATCACATAAAAACTCGTTATAGAATATAAAGCACATGGCAGAGATTGTAACGATTAATGCAGAAAAGTATATGATATACGTCACATTTACACCCAAAAAAAACTAAATTGTTACGAATAATTGGGTTTGTATTTTCTTCTCGTCGATGGCCTTTACTTTGATGTGACGCAGAGCGTAGGAACGAGAAGGTGTAAAAACAGAGATCATGCCACTTCCATCACGCAATGGCAAGGCACGCCTTGCCACTACACATCATGCCCATTATTGGTTCTGGATTGACTGCAAATGCATGGCGTTCAGCTTAGGCCGCTGCGTTTTCTTATCCACCAATCAAAGGACACGATTGATATAATGATCACAAAAACGTACCCTTTGTCCCAGAGCGAAATTTGCTTTTTTCCGACAAGTTTTGTAATGGGCGGATTTTCTATGGAAATTTTTCCCCTGATATCCTTTTGGGGCAAACTGAAATATTTTCCCCCGGAAACCTCCGCCAGTTTCATAAGCAATTCCCTTTGGATCGAAGTGTCCTTAAATTCTTTATCCGTTTTCATAATATTAAACACGGTATGTTCCTGCCCGATCTCCCCGCTGTCATTTTTTGCAATTGTTTTGATAATATAAAACCCTTCCTCTTCGTATTTAAAATTAAAGGTATATTGTCCATCGCTCCCGGTCATTCCTTTGTTAACGAAAATGCTTTTGCCGGTAAATTCATTTGTTACGTCTATCTCCAATTGCACCCCTTCCCATGGCTGGTAGCTTTTTTCCAAAACCTTTATATTTACTTGTACTTCTTCCTGCGGAAGGAACGTGTCCTTGTTTATCGTTATGTGGATTGGATTGAACAGGGGGTCTTTAATAAGCCATTTGATGGTATTTTGCCAGAATTTCATATAATATCTGTTGCTGCCCCCTCTCCCCACTGATAGAAAATTCCATCGCCAAAGGGAATCGGCGGTAATAGCCATGCATCTTCCCTCCCCGACATCGCGAACAGCAATGAGTGGAGGCTCTCCCTGTGATGGATATGTGGCCAATACTACAGCGTCAGCCTTTGGTTGTGTCGTAATATTACAGCCATCAAGTTCCGGGAGATTTTCCCATATGGAGAGGTTTCTGTCGTTATTTATATCAAGGGTTGTCACTGGGTGTCGTTGTCCGTTTTCTGTAAGAGCTGCGCGTAATCCGGCTGTTTCCGTAAGGTCTTTGCCGGACGTAAGGTAAACCGGCAGAATTTCTTCTATAGAGGTGCCGTCATACCCTCCCTGTGTAAAAGACAAGTCCCCCCCCATCATGAGAAAGCCGCCGCCATGGTCCTTTACGAATGTTTCAATGTTGCTTAAATAGTAAGAAAACCGGTATATCGGGGAATCGTAAGGGCGGTAGTCAAAGTTTTGAAATATCACCAGGTCAAAACTGTTAAGTACCTCTGTGAAGAGTTCGTCCACGGGGAAGGGAATAAGGCTGAGTTCATCATTGCTTGCGTTGGAAATATCATTCGGCGTCCGCAGGATGAAAAAAGAAACAAGGTCAATGTTCGGGTCGTTCTTCAGCGCTTGTCTCAAAAAACGTTCGTCCCATGAGGGCCTTCCGCAAACATGCATTACCCTGATCTTGTCCCGCACTATCTTAACAAGAAAGCTTACCTGATTATTTTCAGTAATTGCTTCCTTCGGCTGAACGGGAATCGATACGGTATAAAGAAAGGTTCCTGTTTTGTATGGAGTAAATGAGAGGGTGACGTTGTATTCACCTTCTTCATTGGCAGTGATAACCTTTGTAGAAATAATGTCGCTCCCTTCTTTAAGCGTAACGGGTAGTTTCAGGTTGTTGTATCCCATCACCTTTATCGTGGCGTCTACCTTCCATGGGTTTCGCGCAAAAGTAAATGTGTTGTAGGAAATGCTGCTTAAAGCAACATCTCTTGCCTCCATATTCTCTGCGGGTGCAAAGGTAAAAAAGGGGGAAGAAAATTCTCTTGCAATGCCTGCTATAACCTCCGAGGCATTTACATTCGCCGGGCGTTCCACCGTGTCTTTCCCGTCTGAAAAAAGGAAAAAAGCCTTCACATTATCGTCTTTGTAACGTTGTTGTAAATATTTCAGAGTTTGCGCAAAATCCGTATCTTCTCCATCTGGAGTAATACCCGTCCTGATATCTTTATAGGAGGTTTCCGTTGGGATATCGGAAAAAGTGAAGAAATTTACGTCAAAAGAACTTTGCAGTTCCTTGAAAAAAGCATCATTCTCCGTAAAAAAATTATCAAGCAACTGTGCCCGGGTAACCGCAATATCTCCGCATTTAAGAGACATGCTTTTCGAAGCATCGAGAAGGCAAACCACCTTATTTTTCAGCTTCAATACCTCTTTTTGCTCCAGGTGTGGTTGAAAAAGGAGAAGGACTATCAGCAGGGTTCCTGCCAGCCGTAAAGAAAATAAGAGTATGCGCCGGGAAACAGGCCGGATATTTTTGATGCTCGACCATGAAAAAAAGAGAATCGCTATTGCAATTATAAACACCATCGCACGGAGGCCAAAACCTTCAAGCCCGGTAAAAATTAGGTTCCATTGGGTAACATTTTCCATGCGTGTCATTATACTATCAATTCGCTTTTATTGTAAAATGTTTTCGATGAAAAAGAGATTTGCCGTCGATAATAATGAAACATAGTGGGGAGGGCTTTGTGCTTATCAGTAATATCTTTGCATTTTTGTCAAAATATTTAATGGTGAAATAAGATACTCGTGAAATTCGAAATACGAAGTAGGAAACAAATTCTAATGACAAAATGATTTGAAATTCTAAACAAGCGCCATTTATGATCAATAAGCAGTCTCGGTTAATCCCTTGGGATCTTATTGAGTTTCGCAAGAAAAGACTCCGCTACGCTCCTGGACTTGATCAGGACGGAGGCCTCGTGGTTTTTATTCAAGGCGCTGTACGTCCAGTTTGTACTACCAAGAATGGTGACGTAATTATCGATAACCAGTATTTTGCTATGAGTGATATTTTTAACACTGTCGTAAAAAACAGGAACACCCTTTTCTTTGAGAAACTCGTATGCCTTCGGACTCTTTTTTTCCACCGTTTTGCCCTTGGCTCCTTTTTCCCAGAAGGCAATGTTTTTTTCAAATATTACCGTTACGGCTACGCCTCGTTTATGAGCGTCGACAAGCCCATCCAGCAGTTGATATTCCTTGCTTTTCGGGTATTTCGGGTTGATGTTTGCAGAGTACATAACGCAAAAAATGGAGTTTTTGGCGTCTTTCATCGCCCTGTGTACGTGAAAATAGTACTCCTGGTCCACCAGAGGAACAACATCATCTGCCGGCAACGCAAATAAAATGGAGGGACAAAAAGTACAGGTGAAAAATATAATTACAATGAATAAATATTTCATACAGGAGTCCTTTTTACAATCCACAGTCGGCAATCTACAGTCTACAATTTCCACCCACTGCACCCCCGCCAGCGGGGGACAAAGGATTGCCGGCTGCTTATTGCTGATTGCCGACTGTAGACCGCCGACTGCTTATTGAGTAGTTAATTATTAAGTTTGCCAAAAACATCCGACCGCTCAATCCTTTCTATCTGTACCGGCACAATGGAATTTTTCAGTGTATCAGGGCCATCGAAGAGCACCTTTATATATCTCTCCGTATATCCACATAATTTATTCGTCTTCGCATCTCTTTCCCATTCAACAAGTACTTCGCCAATATGATTAAGAAATTGTTTTTTGTACGCATATGACAGCGTGTCGGCATGCGCCTTCAGCAGGTCTTTCCTTTGTGTGATACTCGGTGAAGCACAGTGGTTTTGCATACTTGCGGCAGGCGTCCCTTTTCTTATGCTAAACGGGAATATATGCATGCGGCTGTAGCCTGCCTTCGTGCAAAAATCAACAGTATTTTGAAAGTGCCTCTCCGTTTCCCCCGGGAAACCGACCATGACATCCGTAGTAATGGCGGGTAATTTGATGTTTGAGCGAATAATGTCCAGAATTTCCTGATAGTAAGCAGCAGTGTATTTCCGGTTCATTCTTTTGAGAATCAGGTCATCGCCGCTTTGTAATGGAATGTGAAGGTGGGGGCATATGGTTTTTCTCTCTGCAATGAGGTGCATGAGTTCCGGAGTTATTTCGTTTACTTCAATAGAACTTAATCGGATCCTTCCCAAACCGGAAAATTCGCTCAACCTTTCAAGAATTTTTACAAGTGAAATGCCGTCAGACATTTCTTTGCCATAGGCGCCAAGGTGAATTCCCGTGAGTACGATTTCTTTGTAGCCATTATGGATAAGGCGTTTTGCCTCGTCATGAATATCCTGCAATTTCCTGCTCTTGATTGCGCCGCGAACATAAGGAATGATGCAATATGAGCAGTACATGTCACAACCGTCTTCTATTTTCAAAAATGCCCTGGTATGCCCATGAAAACGGCTGATATTCAGGCGGTAAATCGAATCTTTTTGGAACGTATTGTTTTGTAAAAGGTATGGCGGTAATGAAGTGATTTGCGGGATACAAGGATCATCGTTTCCGACGATGATTTCTGCCAGGGATGATTCATCTGCCTTTGTAATGACATGGCTAACGCCGTCGATTTTCTTTATTGCCGCGGCGTCTGATTCCGCATAACAGCCGGTGACGACAATGGAGGACTTCGGGCTTTTCTTCTTCAGGCGTTTTATATAATTACGGGATTTCTCATCGCTTGCAGAAGTTACCGTACATGTATTGATTACATAAACATCTGCCGCCATTTCAGGGGATATTTCCATAAATCCCTTTGCGATAAGGGATTCCCGAAGCGCCTGTGTTTCATACTGATTTACCTTGCAGCCGAAGGTTATAAAAGCGCACGTCTTTGAATGGTTTGCAATCATGTAACATTGGTTTCCCGCTATAAATGCAGCGCGAAAAGTCTCTCTCTTTCTTGCATTAATGTAACTATTCAGCATAAACGATACACGGCTCGTTCCCAAACAGATACTTCACTATGTTCAGTACAAGGTTTGGGAACGAGTTGCGCTCTGATCTCCGGTAGTTTAATAAATTACGCTGAATAGTTACATATATTCATTATCTTTAACTGTCAAAATACATTTTTTTGTAACACTTTGGTTTTTTGAAAAATTCCAATAATCATAGTGGGGGGCGAAGCATTTGCTACAAATTGTCTTAATTCGTTCATACCCAAACGGGCAAATGCTTCGCCCCCTGCTTTTTCAAAAACTAAAGCGTCACGTTATTTCACTATTGAATTGATGAATGAGTCGGCAATTCCAATGGAAATTTCTATCTCTTTAATCAGGGATAGGACTTCATCTTCAAACAGGGCAAGCTCATCCTGCAAAGAAACAATCGACTGTGTATTAAGATTATGTTTCAAATACAGCACCTGGTCACGGAAATTGATGAGTACCGGGTCCATTTTTCTCTCAATATATTTCATGGAATTTATAAGATGCTCATATTGGCCTCTTTTCTGCGCTAATTTTTCCTGGCTATCTTGCCTGAGCGAATTACTTACATAATGCTCTAACTCCATTTCCCACTCATTGAAAAAAGCTTCTGCTACTTTTTCTATCGATTTAATATGTGAACTTAGCAACAATGATTTATCACGGCATCTCTCATATTCTTTATTCAACGTATTATATTTTTGCTCATACGTGCTGCCTTCAGCATCAGCAAACGACCTGGATCCAACCAGTGCAGATTTGAATTGTTCCTCTGTCTCTTCAAGAATATTTCTTGTATCTTTTACCCGATTTGTAAATATATCCCTTTTGTGGTAACCAACCCTTTCCATTGTTTTATAATATGTAGTCTGACAGCCGGAAAAATTCAGTAAAACAAAAAACAGAAAAGTTAAGGAATATATACAGCCTACGTTCAAACGGTTCATATTTTCTCTCCTTCCGTCAAGCGCCGTATTTGGCATTTTACTCAAATTGCTTTACAGGCGGTGAATAGGTAAATTAATATACAGGCCGTGCGGATTTAGCCTGTGGAATAGATCGGTTGTCCGTATTAAACCTGTGCGATGTTGTGTAGCATATTCCCCGGTAAATATTTCTTTTGCCAAAAGGCATTCGTAACATCGACTAATATTATCCAAGGAATCCCCTCACCTTTCCAGCGGAAATAATGTTTTCAGAAACGGTTTCCTCTTTTTTTGAAAGCAGGGCATTGATGATTTGGGTGGTATATTCGCTATGCAGGAGATTTTCTACATAGTTTGTCACGCCCAATGCTTTTTCAATATCCTTTGCAATTTTTGGAGATATTAGTTTTTTAACGTCTTCATTGTAGTAGGACGCAGCTATCGAAATATCTTCAAAGAAACCGGGATACGCTGTTTTAAGAAATGAGAGGTCTTTCCCGGTGAGGGCGTGCAGCCCTAACAATTCAGGCGGTAATCCAATCGAATACAAGGCGGCGCAAAAAGATATTACCCTTGGCAGGGTAATCCCCTCCACGTTTCTTGAATACCCAAAGAGCCCGATATGCAGCTTGCGCATCCTTCTCCTGGGAACAAACCGCGCTATATCACCGATCAAAGGTGCAAGCTCCTTGATTTGCTCCCGGTAAGCGGACGATAATCTTTTCGTAATATCCAATGCGGTTTCTTCGTCAATTACCACCGGCGGCTTTCTTTCCTGATTATTGATTGTTTCAACAGCCTTTCTGACTACTTCCTCATCGTAGTCATACTTAAAGGCAGATTGTATGGTAAACGTCTGAACGCTCGGGTATTCATTGAGGCATTCTTTCACGTTAAACGGCGTCATGTTTCCCCGAAAAAGGTTGGAGCCTACGCCAAGAATGGGATATATCGGAATTTTAAGCTTTTCCTGCAACAGGTTTAATCTTTGCAAGGCGATTTTTACCACCAGTACGGCAGGCAGAAAACCGTAGTTCAGCGCGGGATCAGAACGTCCGAGGAAAACTCGCTGATAGGGAAAGTTTTTATCTTTCAAATAATCCTGTACTATGGCATCGGCAGAAAGCATATATTGGACATCTTCAACCAGGGGAATAACCTCTATAGTCTCCGGCATAAACTCGCCAATCCATTCCCTGATGGTAATATCTCCGCTGAAACATTTCTTATACTGTTTGCCCACCACAAAATCATGATAATAATGATATACGCGGTTTATGATATCAGCGTTGGTCGTCATGGGAATAATAACTTCAAAAATAGGCGGCACCGCGCCATCTCCGTAAAATATCCTGGCGGTATCGTAGGAACGCGGGGCGCTTTCCAGGGTTTCAAGAAGTATTTTTGCCTCACTCATCTCATACGCCGGATTCGGCGCGCGCAAGGTAATAAACAGATCCTTGCCAATCCTCTTGTTTTTGAAAAAATTTTCATACCGCGTGAGCAACTTCTTGATGACAAATTCATCCACTTCCTTCCCTTCGCAATCCCACATCTGTTCATCACATCGCAAATGAGAAAACACATAATATGCCTCTTTTATTTCATCTTCGCCATGAAAAGGGGCTCCCTCCGTAAAAAACGGCATTATTACATTGTCGGGATGCTGCGTACTCATTGTTCTCGGTATTTTTCTCATTTTTGTGGCCTTTCAGGACAAATTTAGGTATCCGGTAACTTTCTAACCCGAACGAATCAAAAAAATGGTAACACTTTAGTTTTTTGAAACCGTAGGGGCGAAGCATTTGCTTGTTTGTGTATGAATGCATTTATGATAATTTACAACAAATGCTTCGCCCCTATACTATGCGGCAAACATCGCTGTTGTTGGAATTTTTCAAAAAACTAAAGTGTTGCCAATTTGTGAACCCGTAATGTATAAAATACCCCAGGTTCCCTCTAAAAAGAGGGGATATAAGGGGTGTGTTTTAATACGAATGCAAAGATGTACAGCCGTGCGTCTTTACTCTAAAATAATGTTTCGGGGTTATTAAGGGCAGCCGTTCTGTGATTTTTGACCAAGGAATCATATCATTTTCCCTCTGCAATGGCAATGCCTTCTCTTAAATTCCCAACATGGAAAAGCCGGAACCAGGCTGGTACAAAAGATGAAAGATGCGTTTGTTTAGCATATCATAATATTTTGTCATTAGAATTTGTTTCGGACTCCACAATGCTCTTTAGCGGAAATCTGGTTTTTTGAAACTTGAAATTGTCCTTTTTAGTGCGACGAACTTCGTCGCACTACATGAATTTGGCGCCGGGGATTTGGCTTATTGGGTAGGTTTGTGTATTGAAGGAATATAATGCCTGAGTATTTTGCACCTTCAGAAAATAGTAATAAAGAGAAACACAGCTTATCAAAACATCTGCATCAAACGGCAATGTTTGCGGAATACTTTGCATGTCACAAAAACTACAAACAAATTTTCAAGATAGCAGCGTTGTTGCATGACCTTGGCAAGTATCAACAGGCATTTCAGGACTATCTCACAAACGGCGGGAAACGCGGCAGTGTGCCTCATGTTTCATGGGGTGCCCGGTTATGCACTACTTTGTAGAATCATTGAGGCATCAATTGCAATTGACGGGCATCATAAGGGCTTGCCGGACAAGTCAGCGTGGAAGAGTGATACCGAGCCTTTCAATCGAGGAGAAGTCTCTGGATTTGAAAAGATTAAACGGGATTTTATTCGTTATCCTTGCCAAATAGTCCTTCCTTACATAAACATCATAGACCAGACCTCTGTGGCAGAGCTGCTTTATGATCTGGGAACACTGGCGCGGATTGCCCATCTCCCGTTGCAATACAAAGAGGCGTTGATTTTGGCGAAAGACAGGAATATTCCGATTCCTGAAGCGGAGCAGAAAATATTGGACTGAACACGTGCGGAAGTAGTGGCATATCTGCTCGGGCTTTGGGGTATAGCCGGCGCAATTGTTGAGGCGCTTGCGTTGATAAATGATATGTATCCGGTTCATTACTGCTGGAAACAGGTGCGGTAATGGAGATGAATTTCGATTATATAACTGAAATGGGCGCGTTCCCGATTTAAAGTAAAGTAGGGGCGAAGCATTTGCTGCAAATTGTTATAACTGCATTCATATACAACCGTAGAGACAGGTTTTAAACCTGTCTCTACAACTCCTTTGGCATTTATTATTCCTTTTTATGTGTATGTAGCCGGCGGTACACATTATATAGTTATTATTATTTATCTCCCCTTTACCAATAATGACTGTACTCTGGTTATTCCTTTCCCTAACTCAACCGGATAGCCGGCTTCATGGAGGCCTTTCTCAAGTGCAGAAATCGCCAGAATAATATCAAAATCGTTAACATAGCCCATGTGGCCTATGCGTATCATCTTTCCCTTTAAGGAGTCCTGCCCTCCGGTAAAAGTAACGCCTGTTTCATCCCTTAATTTTTTAATAATTTTATCAACATCGACGCCTTCCGGCGCCTTTATGGCAGTCAAAACATTGCTTGAACTATTCCCGGCAAAGAGTTCCAATCCTAATGCCTTCACACCTTCCCTGGTGGCATTTGCGAGACGTTCATGCCTTGCCCACACATTCTCAATGCCTTCTTTTTTAATCATCTCCATTGCAGTCTTCATTGCCATAACGAGTGATACTGCAGGGGTAAATGGCGTTGTTTTGTTTTTAAGATTTTTGCGCATCTTCCTAAAATCCCAGTAATATCTGGGTAAATCCCCTTTTTCAACAGCCTCCCATGCCCCGCTGTTTACGCAAACAAATGCCAGCCCAGGCGGCAACATGCACCCCTTCTGCGAACCGGTTACCGCTACATCAACATTCCATTCGTCCATAAGAAATTTATGAACACCGATGCCGGTAATAGCGTCCACTACTATCAGTGCACTGTATTTTTTCACAATCTGTGAAATGGCCTTTATATCGTGCAGCGCACCTGTCGATGTTTCGCTTTGTGTTGCAAAAACTACCTTTATTTCACTGTTTTTCTTAAGAATTTCTTCCACCCTGGAAGGTTCTACCCCTTTTCCATACTCCACACTAACGACCTCTGTTTCAATGCCGAAACACTTGCATAGCTCCACCCAACGTTCTCCGAATTTGCCAGAGGTAATTACCAGTGCTTTATCACCTTTCGACAGGACGTTGGCAACGCACGCCTCCATTGCGCCGGTGCCGGAGGACATTAACGTATAAACCTCTCCTGTTTTTGTTTGAAACAGATACTTTAAATCCTCACTCAATTCGTAAAATATTTGGGAAAATTGTGGTGTTCTGTGGTGTATCATTGGTTGCGCTTCAGCGAGCGAAACCTCAGGCGGTACCATTGTAGGTCCTGGGGTAAACAGATAGTTTTTCTTCATAAAAAAATTCCTTTCTCAGGATATCTTGTTGTCCGATAAATAAGGTCTTCGAAAGATGAATAATAAGAATTTGTACATTTATTGCAATGGACGCAAGGGCAAAGCCTGATTGTCTATGCTATTGATAAGCCCGGGCAATCTCACTGGAAAACAGGGTTTATCCGCTCCACCCTAAGCACAAAAAAGGATGTTATATGAAAATAATACTTGTTGCAATGTTACAAATAAATTCATACCCGAACGGTCAATGCTTCGTCACTACATCTATTAGGAACGATACCTTCTTTAATTATTTCTTTTGTTGCAGCTTTAATTGTTTATTGTACAAAGAAAAATAATTTTTTGCTTTTTCTTCCATCCCTTTTGCCGCATAAACATTGCCTAAATTATTATATGCTTCGATATTGTCCGGATTTGCCATAAGTGAAATTTCAAAGGCATTAATTGCCTCGTCATATTGTTTTTTCTTTAGATAATTTAACCCTAAATTGTATTGTGCCTTTGCATTACCGGAGTTGCATTCAACGGTTTTGTTATAATATGCGAGCGCTTCATCAATCTGCCCCATGTTTTCATACAGAAAGGCAATATTAAATAATGTTTCTTCATGATAAGGATTAATTCCCAAAGCCTTATTATATTCCACCAATGCTTCCTTATTTGATCCTTTCATTGTATAGACCAGTCCCAGATTAGAATAGGTTATCGCCAGATTGGGGTCCAGTTCAATGCGTTTTTTAAGCACCTTAACTGCTTCGTCATATTTGCCGCTTTTCGCGTATGAAATACCCAACAAAGAATATGCAACCTTATAATCAGGATTCATTTCAATCGTTTTCTTAAGATATTCAATGGCAGGTTCATATTCTTCCATATCAAAATATACGGTACCAATTTTAAAATATGCTTGTGGTTGATTGGGGTTTATTTTCAGGACTTTTTGAAATAGCTCTATTGCCTCACTATCCATTCTTTTATCTGCATACACTTCGCCAAGACTAATACAGGTATCAATATTATCCGGGTCTGTCGCGAGTGATTTCCTGAATAATTCAATTGCTTCATTATGTAGTCCGTATTTTGCATATTCTACACCTTGTAAATATTGTTCGTGGGCCATGTTACTCCGGTAAGGCATTTGGTCTTTTACGGAGGATGCATAAACTAAAGAATATTGAAAAGCACCGGCTAAAAGTATTGCCGGCAAATAATACGTTGCGGTTGATTTGAAAAAACGAAGAAAATTCACACAAACACCCCTTCTCTTTTAAAAGAGTAAAACTCCAGATAAATTTAAGACGGAATTTATTATATTTGTAATTAGCTATTTATTCAACGTTATCTTTTTATGTGATTCTTCATTCAGGTGGGTTAAAATGAACGGTGTCGGTGAAATCCAATGATTGGTAACATTTTAGCTTTTTGAAAAATTCACGGGATAGAAAAAAGACTCTGGAGATGCAGGGTATCGCGCTTGTAGTGATGCAATACCTGCTACTTATAAGAGATCATTTGCTTTAAATAGGCAAAATTGAAATATTTAAACCAATATAAAAACACTCCATCTCAAACCTCCATGCGATGTTGAAACAACCATGACAGGGTTAATTATCACTCTTTTGAATTTTAACGTTAAAATCTATATTTTAAACCTCTTTTTACCCGTCTAAGGTTCTGTCCCCATCTTTTTAAAAACAATTATTCTTATGGTATTTATTATATAATTATCTATTTAAAATAAACCGTAATCTTATTATGTTGATTGTTAAAATATGTGTTATTTTTCAATAAACATTTATAAAATAAAGACTTATATCCTTTTTTTTATTGTAAAATACCTGTGTTTTACCTACATATAAAAATTATATATTAAACTTAAAAATAAAAAGATATCGTTTGGGTGTAAATTATCTACATATTAATAAACAATAAATTTACACCATAAATTAGAGTTTTTGATAACACTTTATTTTTTTTAAATCTCATTTTAATTAGTGCCTTTTTTTAAATCTGTGCAATATGTAGTTCCCCTTTCGCATTTCTTGTTTGGTTATGGCTTGGCTATGCCAGTTCAGAAAAGGTATCTTGAAATACCTTCCTTAAAATATATAGGGTTTATTTTAAAATGGTCTAAAAAGGGTTTTTCATCGCAGGTATTTCCTTCCAGCAACATTGTTATTTGATCTTTTGTTACGGGAAAGGCAGGTATCCAATCAAACATTTCAGCCAAAGTGTTCATAATCCAGACTGGAATATGAATTTTATAGGGAGGTAAACAAAGTACCTTTCCGATAATATTAATAATGTCATTAAATTCAATTTTTTCTGGTCCTCCTACTTCATACGATTTTCCAAACGTGTCTCTTCTTTCTATCGAGTCAACAAACGCGGCAACGACATTTTCAACGGCTACCGGTTGCAGTTTATATTTACCATCTCCGATTACGGGGATAAACTGCTGAATTTTTAGCATACCTGCAAATGTGTTAACGAACTTATCTTCCTTACCAAATATGATAGATGGACGGAAAATAGTATAATTAAGCCCGCTTTTCCTTATACACTCTTCCGCCAGGAATTTTGTTTGTTGATACAGCGTCTTTCCTTCCTGCTTTGCCCCTAAAGCGCTCATTTGTATAAATCTGTCAACACCTTGTTTTTTCGCTTCTCTTATGAGGTTGTGCGTACCTTCATAGTGAAGTTTTTCAAAAGTAACCCCTTTTCCCGGTATTTCCCTGATAATACCAACAATATTAATTACTGCTTCACAATCAGCTATAGCGTTTTTAAGACAAGGCGGATCTGTAATATCTCCGTTTACAACTTCTATCTGGTTGATATATTGTCCCAATTTATGTTCAGAGCCTTTTCTTACCAGGCATTTTACTTTATATTTATTTTCAATGAGTTTGTTTAATAACTGTTTTCCGACAAAACCAGTGCTGCCCGTCAAAAAGATTTTCATAATATTTACCTCCTCTTAAAAAAATTCTCCAACTCTTTAAACACGTGTTCCGTGTTTTTCTTTATGCATTTTGCCTTCGGGAGTGATTTAATAAATACTTTACCATAACTTTTTGTAGCGATACGTCTATCAAATATAAATACCACGCCTCTGTCTTCCTTGCTTCTTATCAGTCTTCCAAATCCTTGTTTTAATTTTAACACAGCAACTGGCAGGGAATAATCATAAAATGAGTTGCCCCCTTTCATCTCAATAGCCTCTGTCCTTGCTTCAATAATTGGTTCATTTGGTACTTTAAAAGGCAGACGGGTAATAATAACACACTCCAGCGCATCCCCTTTTACATCAATGCCTTCCCAAAAACTATCGGTGGCGAATAATATTGATGTTTTGTCATTTTTAAATGTTTCCAGTAAGTTGTGTCTGTTGTCTTCTCCCTGCTTTAAACAGGTATAGCCTTGCCCGGTAAAATACGGTTTCAGCATATCAAATATATCATTAAGGAGCCGGTATGATGTAAATAATACAAGTGAACGTCCATCAGTGATGGCGATCAGTTTGCTTAAATTTTCTACTAAATCTTTTTTATAATATGAGTCATCAGGGTCAGAGATGTCTGTTGGTATACATATCATAGATTGAGATTTATAATCAAAGGGAGAGCTAAGAATCAGTTCCGTAATCCTTTTTTCCGGAAGTAAATGAAGTCCCGTATTTTTTTGGTAAAAAGTGAATGTGTTATCTATGGTTAATGTTGCAGAGGTTAATATAATTGTCCGGTAATTATCAAACAGGTATGCCTTTAAGGCATTTGAAATATCTATTGGTGCATTGCAGAATTTTATAAAGAAATTATCGTTGTATCTTCTTAATTCAATCCATCTGCATAGATTTTCTTCAGAACGTATAAAAGAAAAGAGATCATTTTTTGCAGTATTAAGACGAGTTTTACATGATGTTATGTCTATGAACAGAGACGACAATATATCCCGGGACTCTTTATCAAGTCTTTCAATGGCAGCAATTAACTTATTTAATAAAATTACGAAGTTATGTATTTCCGTGCAAAGATGCCGTATTTTTTTTTCAATACTATCTGACCACAACGGTGTAGAGAGCAGTTCGTCAGTTATTCTTAGTTTGAGTTCTACTCCGTTTTCTAAAAATTTATTATTAATATAGCTGTTTACAGACTCAAAAATATCAGAAAAAGTATTGGTAACACACGTGTAAATTTCTATCCGCATGTCGAGTAATTGAGGATAAATTCCTTCTGTAATATCTACCGTAATATCCTTGTTACATTGAAAATCAACATCTTTAATTTTATTTTTAAGAAATGGCAAAAGCCCCTTTTTGTTATCCTTTTGATTAACAAGCTTACCCAAAGGTTTTAAAATCCGCATTCTGGAGAAAGACAAGCCTATATTAGAGGTTGCGACCGACTCCAGATTATGCGCTTCATCTATTATAATCCTCTTAAATGGCGGCAGTATGGCAGTTGAATCATAACCCCTGGTTTCTTTCCTTAAGACCAAATCCGCCATCAAAAGATGGTGGTTTATCACAAGGATATCTGCACTTGCCGCATTCCGCCTTGCAGAATAAAAAAAACATTTATTATAAAAATTACACTTTAACCGTGTACATTGGTCTGCTTCAGACTGAACCATTTCCCAGACATTGTCATTAACAAGAAAGTTCAGGTCTGCTTTGCTTCCATCCCTTGTTTTTTCCGCCCATGACAGTATATGTATTAATTGTTTTTTTTCCCTTTCCTCAACAAGCATATCGCCTTCAAACTGCAAGTTATGTGCTTTCCTTAAACAAATATAATTGTTTCTTCCCTTAACAAGGACGCTTTTAAAGTCGGGAATATTTTCTATCTTTAATGTAGGGATATCCTTGTACATCAACTGTTCCTGCAGGTTTATTGTATTTGTGGAGATAACCACTCTTTCCTTATTTTTCACGCTCCAGAATATTGCAGGAAGGAGGTATGCCAGTGATTTTCCCGTTCCGGTGCCTGCTTCAATTGTTGCAACTGTGTCATTATTGAAGGCATCTGATACCGATGTAAGCATATCTACCTGCGATTCCCTGTATTCGTAGCCAGGGATAGTAACAGACAATATTCCGCCAGGGCGTAATAAATTCGACAACACCACACAATCCAGTTTTTCATAAGGATGTTCTTTCGCAATTTTCACCACAGGGTATAAATATTCTACCTCATTATTGATAATGTAAAATCCTGCGCCGAGGGAACCCATTTCAGAAGCAACTTCAATATCCTCTTCAGAAGGGGTAAGATTTCCGTTAGGATGATTATGGATAATAACCTCGTCATGCTTCACATCCCGAAGAATGGCAGGCACAGCATTTTTATTTCCCATAGCATACACTTCGATATCGGCTATCATATAATTCTCATCAGGCTTCCCGATTAAAAAGACCTCATTACCCCCTGCATTGGAAATAGCGTCTTTTATTGCGGACAGTGTGTTCTGTATAATAAAGTCTTTTGCAAACCATTTTGTGGTATTCATATGTTGAAAATATAAATCAAGTATTTAGAATAAACAACGAAAAACAGATACAATATATTTAATGTTTAGTACCTCATCGGTAATTTCTTTGCGCTTTTTGGCAAAATATTTATAACTATTCAGCGTAATCTATCTAGTTAGGCCTTCGGTGATTAGAATTTGTTTAGTATTTCGTGCTTTGTGCCTGTTTGGTTCTGGCTATATAAGCTTAGGAATCCCAGATTTGCAGGAAGAAGCGATTGCTTCGTTACAATTGTAAGACTATTGAGTATAAACTGATTAAATAATTGACTCCAATTATAGAAACATTAAAATATGAACAAAACTTTCCTCTCGTTCCCAGGTTCCGACCTGGGAACGAGAATGGAGTACGAAGTACTATTTTAAATCGTGCTTCGTAAATCCAAAATCGTAAATCTAAAAGGAATATTAATGATTTTAAAAAGTTTTATAACCACAGCAAAAAATAATTTTAATAAAACTGTTTTCTTTGATTCGTTTGGGATATCACTTACCTTCGGGCAGACCCTTACAGGCGGCATTCTTTTGTCAAAATATATTCGCGACATGGAAGGTGAAAATATTGCCGTTGTATTCCCCCCTTCAATCGGAGGCGCATTGGCAAATATAGCGACAGCCTTTGCCGTAAAGGTCCCTGTAGGATTGAATTTCGTTGCGAGCAAAGAAGAGCAGGATTACGTTTTGAAAATATGCGACGTACGCTCTATACTGACCTCGAAGGTTTTTATTGAAAAAGCGGGCATACCTTTCGACAAAAGAATGATTTTTATCGAGGACATAAAAAACAACATTTCAAAGAAAAAAAAAATACTGACGTACCTTGCATGTAAATTCAGATCGAAAGATTCTCTTATTCAGGAATTTTCAGCTTGCGATCTACCGAAGAAAAATGCGGTTATACTTTTTACCTCCGGGTCAGAATCCCATCCGAAAGGCGTGCCACTGACAAACCAAAATGTCTATACAACCATACAAAACATTTCTACCATATTTGATCCTATTCCCGAAGATGTCTTTTTAGGTGCTATGCCTTTTTTTCATGTATTTGGCTTTGTCGTATGTTTATGGTTGCCATTATTAAAGGGACTTGGCGTGGTATTCCATCCAAACCCTACGGAATATGAAAAGCTGGGGAGGATCGTACATGATAAAAAGGTTACTATCGTGCTGGGTACGAGCACTCTGTATCGTGGTTTTGTGAAAAAATGGCACAAAGAACAGACCTCCACTATACGTCTGGCGTATGCCGGAGCGGAAAAATTAAACAGTGCAGTAAGGGAAAAATTTCAGGAAAAGTTTGGTATCCCTATATATGAAGCGTATGGCACTACGGAGAGCTGCGCCTGCATCAGCGCGAATAAGGCGTATGATTTCCGGCATGGAAGCGTGGGAAAACTCTTGCCAAATATTAATTGTAAAATTGTAGATGTTGAAACGTATTGTGAAGTACCCCAGGGAGAGGAAGGCTTAATTCTTGTGCAGGGTCCTAATTTCATGGAAGGGTATTATAACTCCCCGGAACTGACGGAATGTGCCTTTCACGAAGGATATTACATAACAGGCGACATCGGGAAATTTGACAACGGCTTTTTATACATTACCGATCGTCTGAAAAGATTCGCCAAGATTGGCGGAGAAATGGTGTCCCTTTCCTCCATTGAGGATAAATTATCCTGCATTTTGGATGAAATAACAGAGGGAGAAAAAAGAAACTGCGCCGTAGTAAACATCCCGCATGCACAAAAGGGCGAACAGATCGTGGCATTCGTTGTCCACCCAAACCCTGATAAACTTTCGTTGAACGCTGCACTTGATAAACATGGCATTATAAAGCTTTCACAGCCAGATCACTATCTCCACATAGATGCCATTCCCTTGCTTTCCACAGGAAAGGTTGATTACAAAACGTTAAAGCAATTGGCATTGCAGCAAGTAGTACCTTTAAAGGTGAAATCCGAAGTACAAAACACGAAACCCGAAACAAATTCTAATGATAACCAGTCACGGCTCCCACAGTGATGATAGCTGCCGTGCCAGCAACTACTCTACCTTCTCCCGCCGCCAGCGCTCCACCACTAATTATTTCTATTCTTCCTAACTCTCCTAACCAGGTTCCTTTTCCTTTCTCTTTTATATTTATTGCCGTTTTTGTAGTCACTATTATATAATTACTGTTACGGCAAGAAATGTCCGGCAAAATATTGTCCAACTATAAGGGCGATATGGCCAGGTAAGGTGGATAGCTGGTTTTCCAAGAAACGCTCTACGTTAGGAAGTGCACGTGTTCTTACTTTGGCAGGTATCCCGATGATTTTTGAAGCGCTGGAGTTGCGGGAAGATCGCTGGTTCCAGGATAAAGACCATCGCTTTCCATCACTGGGACAAACAATATCCAACAGATAACGTTGTTGTTGTGGTAGTGAATATGGCGAATCAAAACCGCGAGTGTTATGTCATAGGTTTTCCGCGTGCCGGATTGTGGAAGACTCGATTTAACAGTGACGCATATAACTACGGCCCTAATTTTACAAATTATCCAACCCCTGATGTCGAGGCTCAGGAGGAAATAATCGAGGGGCTGCCTTGCTCCGGCAAAATCAGTATAGGGCCATACACGGTGGTAATTTTTTCGCAGGCTGAATAAGAATCAACCTGAGAGAGACTAAATGAAAAAGGGCAGTTCAATTACAATATTGTTCCTGGATATTGGCGGCGTTTTGCTCACTAACGGATGGGACCATCATGCTCGTAAACGGGCGGCGATAAATTTCAAGCTGGAGTTGGCCGAGATGAATGACCGACATCATCTAACTGTCGAAACCTACGAGGAGGGAAAACTCACGCTGGAAGAATATCTAGATCGGGTGATGTTTTACAAGGAGCGGCCGTTTACTCCGGCGCAGTTTCGGAAATTCATGTTCGCCCAGTCGAAGCCGTATCCCAAAATGATTGACTTGGTCCGCCGGCTTAAGGCACGATGTGGATTGAAGATTGTCGTTGTCAGCAACGAAGCACGGGAACTGAATGCGTACCGAATTCGAACGTTCAAGCTTGATGGGTTCGTGGATTTTTTTATTTCCTCCTGCTTCGTCCATGTCCGTAAGCCAGACACTGACATCTTTCGGCTTGCGCTGGATATTGCCCAGACGCCAGCCCGGCAGGTAGTCTATATCGAAAACACCCCCATGTTCGTCGAGGTTGCAGAAAGTTTGGGGATTCGAAGTGTTCTTCATACGGATTACAGTTCTACATGCGCGAAGCTGGCTTCGTTTGGATTGGAGGTTGCAGAATGACAAACCTGTTTATCCGCAAATCGGATTCACGCTGGCGTGCTGACGATCAATGGTGGCTCATCGAGCATCAAGTTTGCATTGTATCAGACAGGTGAATCGCTGGAACGAAGTTTTCATGGAAACATTGCCCGTATCGGTTTACCAGGTACGAATTTAACCTTCAGCGACTCAGCAGGAAACCAGAAAGGTAGTCTCATTCCTGAATCCTATGATGCCAGGCCAGCATCAGGTTTCCTGATAGATTGGCTCCAATGAAAAAAGGAATTCGGACTATGCGGCGAAATAAATCTCTCGTCTCGATCCGTTTTCGGTGTGCCCGCCCACCATAGCGGAGCCGCCGCCACCGGTGCAATAGGAGTGTTGTCGCCAGTGCAGATCGCAGTGAAACCGATTTCTCAAATACGCTGTCAGCCGGGTGGCAACAGCGAATAAAACGAAACTTAAAGTACGAAAGGAATACGACTATGCTATACAAAGGTAAAACACTAAAAGGTTATACATTGCGCGGCCTTGACGGGGAAATAGGGAAAGTCGAAGAATTTTACTTTGATGATCAGTACTGGGTCATTCGCTATCTGGTGGCCGACACGGGAAACTGGCTTACGGGCAGAGAGGTGTTAATTTCTCCGTATGCGTTTGGCGCCGTGAATGAAAAAGAGCAATACATCACCATTGATTTAACCAAAAAGCAGATCGAGGGCAGCCCATCCTTGAACAGTGACAAGCCAGTCTCGCGACAATTCGAGGAAACCTACCGCGCATATTATGGATTTCCGCCGCATTTTGGCGGCCCACACATGCTGGACTCTTATCAAGATACGGAAGAGTGGGATCCTCATTTGCGCAGCACTCGCGAGGTGAGCAGCTATCGCATCCAGGCTTCAGACGACGAGATTGGCTATGTCAATGATTTTATTATCGATGACGAGATGTGGGTTATTCGTTATCTAATCATCGATACACAGAAATGGTGGTCTGGGAAAAAGGTGCTGATTTCACCGCAATGGATCGGGCGCATTAGTTGGGATAAGTCGAAAGTATTTGTCAATCTTTCTCGTGAGACCATCAAGCAGTCACCGGAATATACAGAGGAGTCTCTACTGACTCGAGATTATGAGACAGTACTGCATCAATATTACAATCGCCAGGGATATTGGGTTGATGAATAGGCTGTCAACGAGCGTTCCCGTTGAAGCAAACGCGTAAGTAAACTTTAACTATAGACGAAGAAAGATATTGAGATGACCGTCAACAGCATGGCACTCCAACAAATTTCTCAATCCGATCAACGATGGAGTAGTACTACCGATCCTGCATCTTAACGGCTATAAAATAGCTAACCCAACCGTACTTGCCCGCATAGAGTCAGAGGAATTAGAGCAATTTTTGAGAGGCTGCGGATGGACACCTTACTTTGTGGAAGGTGATGAGCCGGAAGAGATGCACCAACTCATGGCCAGTACTTTGGAACAGGTCATCGAAAGTATTCGGCAAATCCAAGATAATGCACGGAAGAAGAACGACACTACTCGTCCACGATGGCCAATGATCGTCCTCAATTCACCCAAAGGCTGGACTGGCCCTAAAGTCGTCGATGGACTTCAAATTGAGGGCACCTTTCGATCCCACCAGATCCCACTGCTGGTGGATTCAGAGTACCCCGATCATTTAAAGTTCCTTGAGAAACGGCTACCCCTGGCTGGTGCATCGGTTGACGTACCACCGTACCAACAATAAAAACATGCATGGACATGATTGTTTTAAATGATCTCGAAAGATTTCACCTTGTGCTGGATATGATTAATCGGCTGCCGCAGTTGGGCGCCAAGGGAGCATATCTGAAGCAGCATGAACATACCGAATGGTATCATCGGAGACGCACCGTAGGGTGTCGAGGAGCTTAGAGACAAGTTGTTGCCTGCCTGTGCTTGATCGCACGCAGATAAGTGTGTTTTAGATTTGTTTTGAATTTTATGTTTTATTATTCGGATTTGTTTCGTATTCTGTATTTTTATTTCCAGCATGAACATTTACGGCATTAGATGTACGATTTAAAAATCGTACATCAAAAATTGTTATTGAGTGGTATTTGTTTTCCCCTTTTCAATACTCTTCCGGATGACATTTCGCAGGATACGGCTTCTTTCTGCACCTCCCAAAAGACTTTTCATATTGTCGTACAATTCCGGGTCTGCAATTAATGCCCCAAGTGTGCCCTCGCCCTCCGCTACTTTTGCAATAATTTCATTAAACGAGTCAGAGGCGGTAATTAAATTATCCATGAGGAGCCTTCCACGTACGTCATAAATTAATGCATTTAAAAGCCCTGTACTCTCCCTGAATTGGGTAATGCTTTCATTCAACGACAGCGATACGCTGATTAAGGTTTCCGCGAATTTCCCTTCATCCAGTTTGTTAAAGAACCGAGCGATAGATTTTATAGCAATGGTTCCATTTTCAATGGCGGAGGTATAGTCCATTGGTTCAGCGCCCTTAATGGTATCTCCATCCTTTATAATATGTCCGGTACAGTCTTTCGAAGAGATTTCCACGTATGAATCACCTGTAACATAACTGAGCCATTTTATGGTGGCAACGGAATCTGTCAGGATATTTTTCTGGACGGCTTTATCTACTTGCATCACTACTTCAATCTCATTGCATGGCGACTCCTCCGGGAGTATGATGTTTCTAACCTGGCCTACCGTTACCCCCATAAAACGCACCGGAACGCCCTTTTGCAGTCCATAGACATGGAGGAACCGTGCCTTCAGTGTAACATGGGGTCTGAAATATCCTTTTTGTGAACCAAGAATAAACAGCGCTATGCTAAGACATATCAACGTAATAATAGTAAAAATTCCCGCCCGTAATTCTGCAACGTGTTCTTTACGCATACTTTCTCCTTTTGTAACACTTTTACAAACAGATATTGCCGCTGATAAAGTCCTTTACTTCATTTAATGGGCAGGATGTTATTTCCTGCCATGTTCCAACAAAAATGATTTTTCCCTCATGAAGCATTGCGATGCGGTCTGATATCGTTTTCACACAATGGAGATCATGGGTTACAACGATAGTGGTAATGCCAAGTTTTTTCTGTAATTCCATAATGAGATCATTAATGCGCTGCGCATTAATGGGGTCTAAACCTGTAGTGGGCTCATCATATAAAATAATATCCGGGTCAGTGGCGATAGCCCTTGCCAGGCCTACCCTCTTTTTCATGCCTCCGCTCAATTCTTCCGGCATTTTTGCCTCAATGCCTTTAAGGCCTACCAGTTGTAATTTTTCTGAAACGCGTGACCTTATTTCTACTTCTGAAAGACTAAGGTGTTCCCGTAGCGGATAGGCAATATTTTCAAATACGGTTAATGAGTCAAACAATGCTGCACCCTGAAACAGCATTCCCACATGAACCCGTAATTTAATTAATGCATCTTCATTCATTTGTGCAACATTTTTACCCATAACAAAGATATCGCCCTTATCCGGCTTTATTAAGCCGATAAGTCCTTTCAAAAGAACACTTTTCCCCGTTCCGCTTGCGCCAAGGAGCGATATGATTTCCCCTTCCTGTACGGAAAGATTTATATCATTCAGAACCGGATGATTGTTAAATGATTTATAGACATGTTTAATTTCAATTATGGGTTTTTTCATCAGAAGATCATAAGAAACAATTTTGTGAGGAAGAAATCTGCAATTAGGATGGAAATCGAGATTGTTACCACAGAAATAGTGGTGGAACGCCCCACGCCGGTGGTACCCCCTGATGTTTTAAGCCCGAAATAACAGCCGATAACGGCAATAAGCAGTCCAAAAAAGACTGTTTTGCCAATGCCGCTAATGAAATCAGAAATGGTAATGGTGGTTAAAATAGAATTAATATAGAAAATATGGTCTATATCCAATTCAAAGGTTGCAATTATGAGTCCGCCAAAAATACCAATGAAATCCGCTGTGACCGTAAGGAGGGGCAGCGTAATCAATCCGGCGAATATTTTTGGAGATACCAGTTTTTTGATGGGGCTTGCTCCTAAAGCCCGCATGGCGTCAATTTGCTCTGTTACCTGCATCGAGCCGATTTCTGCCGCAATGCCTGAGCCGATACGTGCTCCCACCATAATAGAGGTGAGAACCGGACCTAGTTCCCTCACAATGGAAAGGGAAACAACGCTTCCCACATACATCTCTGCCCCATACATGCGCAATCCGTAAATTGTCTGGAGCGACATGACCATGCCGGTAAACAAGGCAATGATATTCACAAGCAGAAATGAACCGGCGCCGAAATTGTCAATTTCCTTCAGTAGCAGCTTCGGATTAAAAGGCGGCAAAAAAATGCCCCAAAACCCTTTGAAGGCCAGCAACGTTACCTGTCCCATTGAAAGGAGAAACTTTTTAACTGTATGGTCTATGGATATGAGAATGTTCATTTATAAAAGTATGAGAAGCGTAGGGTAATAGATCGGTCTTTTATAAGGGTTTTTAAAAAAATGATTCACCTGAACGGGCTGTCCGTCACATTGTGTTCGTTTGATGTGAGAATTTCAACTACCTTTGAATCAAACTGTATATCGGCACATTTTACCAATTCTTTCTTGGCGCTTAATGGGTCTCTGGCTTTACGATAAGGACGTTCTGACAGTAATGCATCATGTGCATCCGCAACAGCGACTATCCTGGCTTCCAGAGGGATTACGGCACCTTTCAGTCCATCAGGGTAGCCATTGCCGTCTAAATGCTCATGGTGATATCTGATAATATTAATGACAGTACTGTTTTTGATAATGGGTGTTAAGATACGCTCTCCGATGGATGGGTGGGTTTTAATATGCTCGTATTCTTCTTTCGTCAAACCGGTGTTTTTGCCTAAGATAGATTCTTTGATGCCTATTTTCCCGATATCATGCAATAAACTCCCCAGTTTTACGTCCTCTATAAATGCTTCCGGCAGTGACATCTTCCGGCAAATGTATGTGGCATATTCAGAGACGCGCCTTGAATGTCCTTCTGTATATTTATCCTTTACTTCCAGCGCAACTACAAGGGACTTAATGGACTCCAGAAAGAAATCCTGTATATATTTTGTTTGTTCCGACACCTTTTGTTCGAGTTTTGAGTTCCATTCTTTAAGCGCTTCATTTTGAGACTGTATGAGTTTGTTCAACCGGCACAGTTCTCTTTGCATGTTGAAATATTCCAGGCCCTGATTTACTGTGACCAAAAGTTCGATATTGTTCCATGGTTTTGTAATAAACCGGTAAACCTCGCCTTCGTTTATTGCCTTTATTGCCAGATCAATATCGGCGTATCCTGTCAGCATGAGCCGGATAGTTCCCGGCGAAATCTTTTTGACCTCATCAAGAAATTTTATGCCATCCATGCCGGGCATCCTGTAATCGGATATCACCATGTGAATATCTTTATCCTTTATTATCTCCAAACCCTTCTTGCCGTCATATGCAAAAAAAACCGTGCAGCCCAGATCATCCAGCAACCTGCCTAAAGAATTAAGTATATTTTCTTCGTCGTCTACAATAAGTATTGTGTTTTGTTTCATCTTAGGGCACCCCTCATTGGCCATTCCTCCTTACACGGGAATGGCGTTTTCATTCAGACTTGTAAATAAAGAGCAGGACTCTTTCATTTTTTATTCGTAACTATTCAGCGTAATTTATTAAACTACCGGAGATCAGAGCGCAACTCGTTACCAAACCACAGTTTGGGAACACAATTGCACTGGAAACTTTGTTTCCAGTGCGTGTCAGACTTGACAAATTACAAACTGTCTTAACCCTGTGATTTTATTCCCTATCTATCAGCAAACAGGCGAGAAACCGGAGTTTCTCGAACAAATGCATTCCCAAACTGGAGTTTGGGAACGAGCCGTGTATCGTTTACGCTGAATAGTTACTTTTATTCCGTACCAAATGCCAGGTTATTGTCCGTACCAAATTCCAGGTTATTGCATGTGTCAAAATTACAAAAAGCCTGTTTTACGGCACCTAATATTTCGTTATTGCTCCATGGTTTTGTGAAGAACCGGTATACACCACCCTCGTTTTTTGCTTTCATAACAACATCCAGGTCAGCATATCCGGTTAACATAAACTTAACCGCATCCGGCGAAAGCATCGTAGCCCTTTTCAGAACCTGTAAGCCGTCCATGCCTGGCATCCTGTAATTGGTGATTATCAGATGTATATTTTCACACTTAAGAATTTCCAGTCCCTTTATTCCGCTATCTGCGAAAAATACCCTGTAACCTTCCTTCTCTTCTTCCAGGATTCTTTTTAATGTCGCAAGGATGTTTTTTTCATCATCAACAATAAGTATTGTCTTTTGCTTCATTTGCGTCCCTCAGAAAAAAATTTTACAATCCGCAGTCTGCAATTTGCCGACTGTATTATATGGTAACAGGCAGCTTTATCGTAAATGTTGTTCCTGTATTTACTTTGCTGTCAACCTCTATTGTGCCATTGTGGCTCGCTATTATGTTGTAAGCAATGGAAAGCCCCAGTCCCGTTCCCATGCCTGGTTCTTTGGTGGTAAAAAAGGGTTCAAATATTTTTGGAAGATCTTGCTCCGGTATGCCAGGGCCGTTATCGCTAATCACAATAAAGATAAAATAGTCTTTTCTATACGTTGCTATTCTTATCTCCCCCATTTCCTTCAAAGCCTGTGCCGCATTCAGGATGATATTCATAAAGACCTGCCCTAATTGGCGCCGGTTGCAAGGTATCGGGGGGATATCTCCGTAAGACTTAATCAATGTGGCTTTGTACTTAATCTCGTTCCGGATGATATTCAGGGCGCTTTCTATCTCCGCATTAATATCAGCCGGTTCCGGTTTATCTTCTGACCTGTGAGAGAAAATACGGAGTGAGTTAACAATGCTCTGAATCCTCCTTGTACCCTCCATGGATTCGTTTATGCTTTTCTCCATGTGAGAGGCAATGTTTTTCCTATTATCCCATGGGCGGCTTTGTGGCTTTGATTCTATCTTCAACTCCTCCAGCATCGCCTTGATGACGGCAAATTTATTATGCATCCATTCCAGATTGCTGGAGATATAGCCGACCGGATTGTTTATTTCATGGGCAATGCCTGCCGCCAATTGACCAAGGGAAGCCATTTTTTCGGATTGCAGCAACTGCATCTGTGTCCGTTCCAGTTCTGCCAGCAGGGATTGAAGGCGGGTGTTTGATGCTTCAAGTTTTTGTTTTTCTTCCAGTATCCTTCGCTCCAGTAATTTTCTCTTTGTTATATTCCTGAAATGGGGTTGAATTCCAAATTGTGTCCGGTTTAAATCCAGTTCGCAAACCAGCACATTCCCGTCCTTTTTCATAACGCCCACCTCAAACATAGGATATTTTTCTCCTGGTTTTAACCGCCATGCGTTATCAAGTGACTCTTCAACTATGGGAACATCTTCCTTTCTGATGATACTGACGATTTTCTTAGAGAGCAAATCTTTTTGCGTGTAGCCAAATAACTCAGAGACCCTGCTATTCATATTGTTGACCATATTGCCCTCTTTCAATGTGACCATGGGATCGTTAGCCGCATCAAAAAGATCTCGCAATTCATCCCGCGCCTTTATCAAATCTGTCGTCATACGATTAAATCCCTTCGCGAGTTCTCCGAGCTCATCCTTTGACGTAACGCGTATGTGATGCCCTATATCGCCTTTTGATACCTTGCCCATTGCTGTCATCAATGATTTTAAGGGATTGACAATCCTGCCGGATATGAAAAATGCTACGACGGAAATAACAAACACGCTGGTCACTATAATAACTATAGAGTAGTTTCTTGCCCTGTATACAGGCTTAAACGCCTCTGCGATATCCGCTTCCACAAGCAATATCCAGCCCATGGGTTTTATATATTTTGAAACGCCGATGACAGGCGTTCCCATGTAATCATTATAGATGCCTGCCATCTCCCTGCCTTCGCTTATTAAAACATTGACGGGCAAGGTGTCCACCGCCTGTCTCAACAGGACATTATCTATGAACCGGGAGGAGGTTAGCATTAGCCTTTGTTTATTGACAAGATATGCCTCGCTTGTTTCGCCTCGGCGTGTCAGTGTGGTTAATTCAAGAGGAGGTCTTATCGTATGATTTCTTTTATATGAAGTATCAGCATCTTGCGCGTTAAAACAAGGTTCTTCCGTCACTATGTTTGTTTTTCCCTCACTATACATCGTCGGCGTATGCGCAGGAAGTAATAAGGCAGATGCCTCTTGTTTTGCGCCCACAGTGATACTTTCCAGTTCAGCGGCAAGTATGCGTATCCCGATCATGCCTAAAAATTCGTTTGTATCCTTATTTATAACGGAAGAGCAAAAGGTTAAACAGTATTCCCCTGTAATGTCGCACGGATAAACATCCTTTACGAACGTCCCGCCTTTTGTTTTTAAGGCAGAAAGGTCTTGCGACATATCCATACCAACACGCTGCGCATTGCTGGACGCCACTGCTATGCCCTTTGTATTTGTCGTAAAGGTCTCACGAAATCTTGGTTCGAGGCTGGTCTTGTATTGCAGATATTTGTTCAGCGCCTGGATAGCCACAGTATTTTCCGTATCATCGTTAATGCTTTCGAGATGTTCTCTGATAAAACCATCGGAGGCATAGTGTTTTGCCGAATTCTCGCCGTAAACTAAAAAGGCATTGATGTGTTCCGACAGAGATGCGCCCACCAGCGACATTTCATTAAATAACTCTGTCTCCAGTAGTTTTTTGTTGTGCAGATAGTGAATGCAACACAACAGTGTTGCGGGAATAAGGGATATGCTTACAAAATACAGAAGCAGCTTTTTCCCTAAAACACCAAGTACATTTTTCATAAAAACCCTTGTCCAGTGTGTGTAAAAAACTTACATAAAAAGGCTTTTACCCATGAATACCTGCTAAGGAAACATTTTTAAACGTGTAACACTATCGTCCTCGTTCCCAAGCTCTGGCTTCGAATGGAAAAAAGAATGAAACCGGGTTATCCAGGATATTCAAAGGCCTATTTTGACCCGAATAATTCTTGCGAAAGGGAAGCAAGAGCTTCCAATGCAATTACGTTAACTACGACCCGTTAAAGAAAAGAGTACAATAATTATGGATATCCCGTAAACGCAATATTTTATCATGAAAGGTAACAGTATATAAATGAATTTGTTATGCAGGCGATAAGCAAAAAAATTATACCTTGCTGAATAACACATTTCTACCGTTTTTCCGATTCGCCAAACGTAAAAACAACATAATGCTTTACCATAAACTAAAACCGAAACATCCCACTTTAAACAGAAAATAGATAAATCATCTGTTAAACCCCAAAAAGGTATCGCCAAAGATACCCGTATCGAAAGCGTAACCAATTAATATCATAAGCGATATGATTTTTGTGAGTAGAACCAGGAATAAAAGCAACCATAGTGTTAAAAGGAACTTTGTAACAGAAGATTTGACGGATACTGACAGGGAAACCTTAAAAAATAATTGCATCTTACTAAAAAAAAATATAGGATATTAAAATTTTAAAGTCAACCCATAACATATCTTAAAAATAAGAACGGGGAAAACAACTATGAATTCAGGGGTTCAAAATATAGTCAACGGACAAGGAATTATGATCACAATCAGCGGTATGCTGATTGTGTTTGCCGCACTCGCGATAACCAGTTTTTTTATTTATCTCCTTCCCATTTTTTTAAGAATATTTGCCAGCATACTTCCTGCGGAAGAAACTTCGCATCATATACCGGCATTTTACTCAGCGCCTGAAGACGAGGCGCTTGCGGCAATCGGCTTTGCCCTGCATAGTGAAGCGGGCGGCAGTATGGTTGGCAAAGAATCATTTTAGTAAAATGTGTTATCTCCGGTCTTTTTTTGGGAGGGCTTAATGGAGATTCTCTTCGAATTTCTTAAGACAACAGGATTTGCAATGATGACGTGGGGCAATGCCCTCATGATCATTGTCGGGATTTTTTTTGTAAGTCTGGCAATTATTAAAGATTATGAGCCATTACTGCTTTTGCCGATAGGATTTGGGGCGATAGTGGGAAATATTCCCTCCATAGACAGCATGGCGCTCAACGTATATCAGGAAGGGAGTGTTCTGAGTTTTCTTTACCTTGGGGTAAGCAAAGGAATATATCCGCCGCTTATTTTCCTTGGGATCGGTGCTATGACTGATTTTTCCGCCATGTTGTCGAATCCAAAGCTTGTGTTGCTTGGGGCGGCGGCACAGATAGGCATTTTTCTTACCCTCATAGGCGCGCTCTATTTAGGGTTTAGCCCCTCAGAGTCGGGCGCTATTGGCATTATTGGCGGAGCGGATGGCCCTACGGCAATATTTTTATCGTCAAAGCTGGCGCCGCATTTGTTGGGATCCATTGCGATTGCCGCCTATTCCTATATGGCACTGGTTCCGGTTATTCAGCCTCCGATAATGAGATTGCTCACCACGAAAAAAGAGAGGCTCATTCGTATGAAAGAACCGCGGCATGTATCACAGAGGGAAAAAATTATTTTCCCCGTTGCCGTGTTTCTGATTTCCGCTTTGATTGCGCCAGGTTCAATAGTGCTTATTGGCATGCTTTGCCTTGGCAACCTTTTGAAGGAAAGTTGTGTAACAGAGCGATTGGCGAACACTGCACGCAACGCCATGATCGATACTGTGACGATTATTCTCGGATTTTCAGTGGGCGCAAGCGCGCAGGCACAAACCTTTTTAACATCGCAATCCCTTCTCGTTTTTGCATTGGGCGCCATTTCTTTTGGTATAGCAACGGCAGGCGGCGTGGTTTTTGCAAAATGCATGAATCTTTTTCTAAAGGATAAGATAAACCCTCTCATTGGGGCAGCGGGCGTATCCGCTGTGCCTGACTCAGCACGCGTGGTGCAGATGGTAGGGCAGAAGGAGGACCCGCATAATTTCCTCCTTATGCACGCAATGGCGCCAAATGTTGCAGGTGTGCTTGGGTCGGCGATTGCCGCCGGTATCTTGTGGTCGATATTTGTGAAATAATATTTTTCTGTTGCAAAGATACAAAATGACGAAAAAAGTTCAATTTATGTGTACGGCATTCAGGGACGGGTTTCAATCCGTGTATGGCGCCCGTGTTCTTACCAGGGATTTTCTTCCGGCTTTGGAGGCGGCAAGAGACGCCGGTATTTCCTATTTTGAAGCAGGAGGAGGCGCACGTTTTCAATCTCTGTATTTCTATTGCAATGAAGATGCGTTTGCCATGATGGATACGTTCCGCGAAACCGCCGGCCATGGCGCAGATCTCCAGACTCTGTCCCGGGGCGTCAATGTCGTGGGGCTGGAGTCTCAATCTGGTGAAATTATACGGATGCACGCCCAACTTTTCAAAAAGCACGGTATTACAACAATCAGGAATTTCGATGCGCTCAATGATGTGAGAAATCTTATTTTCAGCGGTAAATGCATTGCTGAGGCGGGGCTGAAACACCAGATATGCATAACAATGATGGAATTGCCGCCCGGATGCACCGGTGCGCACGACCCGGATTTTTATATTAGAATACTGCGTCAGATATTGGACGAGGGAATACCATTTCACTCCTTGTGTTTTAAGGATGCTTCCGGCACAGCCGTGCCGTCAAAGGTGTATGAGACCATAAAACGGGCGCGAAAAATACTTCCGGAAGATATGTTTATTCATTTTCATACGCACGAAACCGCGGGTATTGGCGTGAGCGCCAACAAGGCGGCCCTGGATGGTGGCGCTGATGCTATCGACCTTTCCCTGTCGCCCTGTTCCGGTGGTACATGCCAGACTGATATTTTGGTCATGTGGCATGCCCTGCGTGGGACCGGATATGATCTTGATGTCAATATTGACAAAGTTCGCGAGGCGGAAGAGGTTTTTAAGGAATGTATGAAAGATTATTTTCTTCCCCCTGAGGCAACATCTGTAGAGCCGCTTATTTTATGGAGTCCCATGCCCGGCGGCGCTCTTACGGCAAATACACAAATGCTTCGCGATAACGGCATTATGGATAAATATCCGGAGGTGATCAAATCCATGAGCGAAGTGGTCAAATTGGGCGGATACGGAACCTCGGTGACTCCCGTTTCTCAGTTTTACTTCCAACAGGCATTTAACAATGTTCTTTTCGGTCCCTGGCAGAAAATCGCCCCGGGCTACGGCAAAATGGTACTGGGTTATTTCGGGAAAACCCCCGTGCCGCCAGATCCGGAAATTGTGAAAATAGCGGCAGAACAACTCAAGCTGGAACCAACCGTGCGTTCTCCGCTTGAAATAAACGATGAGGATCCAAAAAAGAGTGTTAGACATGTCCGGGAAATACTTAAACAGGAGGGCATTGCAGAGACGGATGAGAATATTTTCATCGTTGCCACATGCACGGATAAGGGGTTGAAATTCCTTAAGGGAAAAGCAGAGATGGGGATTCGCCTGGTGGAGAAAAAGGGAGGACAAATCGTTGCCAATGACGAACAGAACCGGCAAGTCAGATCGCAGGAATACCTGCTGACGGTGAACGGAAAAGAGTATTCGGTTACGATTGAAGGAAACAAGGCAAAGGTAAATGGTAAAATCTATCAGGTAGAAATTCACAAAACACCGGAGGCAGTAACGGCTGTAGGCGTAAAGAAAATTAAGGAAGAAGGCCTTGCGGTAAAAGCGCAAATGCCCGGGAAGGTGATTCGGCTCACCTCAAGGATCGGAGATTATCTTCATTCCGGGCAGTCAATTTTAGTTGTTGAGGCAATGAAAATGGAAATACACGTTTCAAGCCCTGCAGAGGGAACAGTAATAGATATAAAGGTAAAAGAATGCGACCAGATTGTCACCGGACAGGTGCTTGCGTTTATAAACTAAAAAGCGGGTTATTCTACTTCTCCCGCCCAAACATCACACAATAAACCATCATCACCGCGAAGGATGATTTGCCCTTTCTCCCCGAATCCCGTCAAGATACCCGACCTTTGTTCCATTCCCTCTCCCAGGGTTATACGCTCTCCTACGAAACAGCAGCGCGCGAGCCATTCGTTACGTATGGCTGGAAATCCGCCGGCTTCCCAACGGTCGATCCACTGAGGCAGCATTTCAAGAATAATATTGAGAACATCCCTGATGAGATGTTTTTTGCCGGTCTCTATGCGAAGAGAAGTTGCGGGTTTTTTCATAGAAGAAACCTGCGGCTCCTGCATATTCACATTGACTCCCACGCCAACAACGATGGCAGCATGCCCGTTCGGGCGTTTCACGCCACTCTCCTCGGAAAGAATTCCACCGATTTTACGACCCCTCACAAGAAGGTCGTTTGGCCACTTCGTTTGTGTCGTGAAACCAAAGGTATCCAGGGCGGAAGCGATTCCCAGTGAAATTGCCATGGAGAGTGAAGCAAGCCCCGAAAGGTCATGCCGGGTAGACAAAAGAAAGGAAAAGGTGAGATCTTCTCCAGGTTGTGAAAGCCAATGATGATTGCTTCGACCATGACCGGCTGTTTGCTCAAGGGCAGCCAATACAAATCCTGTGGGAATATCTTTTTCATTTTTAAGCCAGCGCAGAAGGACGGTGTTGGTAGATGATAATTTGTCGTGCCATTCAGGTTCCAGAAATTTTATCATGGTTTAGCAAGGGAAAAAATTGTCAACAATGGCAATTACAGGTGAAAATCCGTGCATAATCAAATTATTATAGTATTTGCCAGAGTATCTGCAATATCTATTTTAAAAACCGTGCAACGCATGTTGTGCAGTAAGAAAAATATTCAATTCTCAATGCCCACTAAAAACAAATTATCATTGATATCGCTATGTCTATTATGGCATAATGCGTAATCAGATTTTATATACAGGAATTTACATCTTGCGGGATTAACTCAAGTAGTGCGACTAGTATAACGTTTCATTAAAATATCTACATTGATACCGTCATTGCAAACGACAGCGAAGCAATCTTAAGTTTTTTGGGAACAAGAGATTGCTTTGTCGCTCCACTCCTCGCAAGGACATTTTTTTACGTACACATTTTAACGAAATGATGTACTCGCCGGGTTCAGATTTGCAACCTAATCGCGCAAAGGATATGTACGTGAAAGCCGCCGAAGGGGTAATGTATGAAGGCAAAAATAAAAATATGGCTGGAATGCGGGGATGGCGTTGCATTTGCCGAAGGCAGGAGATTGCTGCTTGAGGCGGTAGACAGGCTTGGTTCTCTTAACGCCGCGGCAAAGGAGATGGGGATGTCATATCGTGCGGCATGGGGGAAAATAAGGGCTACTGAAAAGGTGTTGGGGATTAAATTGTTAAAAGTTACTACGGGGGGAAAGGGCGGCGGTGGCGCGGTACTGACAGAGGACGCGAAAAGGCTGATGATAAATTTTAATACCTATAAAAACAGGCTTAACACTTTAGCGGAAAAGGAATTTAAGCGCATTTTCGGAAAATAACTATGGCCTGCAAACTTAATGGCAAAATAATGAAAATCAATAAGGGCAGGATTCATACCCATATTCAAATCATGTGGAAAGACATCCCTCTGAGCGCCGTTATCACTACAGCCTCTTGCGACGATATGAATATTTTCGAGGGGGATGCTATCAGTGTGCTTATGAAAAGCACAGACCTGATACTGGCAAAGGCATTTCGAGGCATGTTGAGCGCCAGAAATTTTATAACAGGAGTTGTTGTAACCATTCTCCGGGGCGATGTGCTGTCAAAGGTTATTTTTGAATCCCAGGGAGACACGCTCTGCGCAATTGTCACCAATGCTTCATTAGAAGAAATGAATATGCAAACAGGAGAAGAAATAACAGCAATTATCAAATCAACCGAATTGATTTTATTTAAAAACAAAAAGGGCATCTAAATGAATGGAGAAGCACGCAATTGTTAGTTGTCAACCTTCAGAAAAAATGGCATTCCTTTCAACTCGATGCTGCATTTAAAATATCCACGGGGGAGGTCACCGTTTTATTTGGTCCGTCAGGCGCAGGAAAGTCGAGCATATTGCGTTTTGTCTCCGGACTGTCAACGGCGGATAATGGCAGCATTCAAAACGGAAACGACGTCTGGTTTGACAAGCAAAACAATATAAACCTTCCCCCACAATACCGGTCGGTTGGCTTTGTCTTTCAGGATTATGCATTGTTTCCGCACCTGACGGTTGAAAAGAATGTATTATATGGGGCAAAAAAAAGGCATGAGGGGGATAAAGTAAAAGACCTGCTTGCACTTGTCGGGCTTTCCGGTTACGAGCATTATTATCCGTCTCAATTGTCAGGCGGACAAAAACAAAGAGTAGCGCTTATAAGGGCGCTGGCAAGAGAACCCGATATTTTGTTAATGGACGAACCGCTTTCCGCCGTGGATTGGCAGACGCGCAGGCAATTGCAGGATGATCTGAAGCGTATCCTGCGCCAGCTTAAGGTAACAACCCTGTATGTAACACATGATATTCCGGAAACCTATAAAATGGCAGACAACGTTGTTGTGATACATTCCGGCAGTGTAATAAAGCAGGGGACTCCGGAAGAAGTTTTTTTGGGGAAAAGGCTCAGTACGCGGATACAGCTGGCAGGTAAAGTCGTCGGTACCGAACACGATACTATCATGACAATAGTTACTGTTTTGCACGCGGAGCAATATTTTAAAACACTCATCGATACCGAAGAGGTGCAAAGATTAAACTTAAAAATTGGAGATGACGTTATTATTGGGGCAAAGTCTTCAGATGTTGTCTTGTTCAAGCCGCTATAAAAAAGTGTAAATTTTCATTATCGTTATGTCAAATATGATATATCGTATTTCGGAAGCGCCGATGTGATTTATTTTTGCAGTTTTTTTTAGAAAGGAGGGTTTTTGTGTTTGGCAGAAAATTTAAACGTGTACTTTGGCGTTTATTAATAGTATGTAGTGTTTTAGTAGTCAATACGATGCGGCCTTGCATGGCATATGGTGACGAACTGGAGGAATTAAAAGGGCAATTGAAACAAATGGAGGAGGCGTTTTCAATACAGCAAAAAATGTTGAAACAGATGGAAATCATAGCATTGAGCCAGCAGGAGCAAATCAAAGAATTGAAAAGTCGTGTAGAGTCTATAAGTGAAAAACCCGTGGTAATTGCAACAGAAGAAATAAAAGATGAAGTAAAGCATGAGGTTGAGAACTATCTGTCCTCGGATGAGGTGCGCGAGAAATTGGGGATTGGCCTGCCAGACATTCCATTATTGGAGAGGAGCAGGACAGAAGCAGATATATGTGATATATTCTACACGCCTGATGATAGTAGCTATGCACTAAGTATTCGGTCGCACAGCGGCGATTATTCGCTAAACATAGGCGGCAGATTGCAGATGAGGTATCAGTATAATGACAAGGACGGAGATTTCGGGGGTGTAGATACTCAAAATATTGATGTCCGCCGGGCAAGAATCTATATGGGGGGAAACATCTATAGCAAAACGATTAATTATTACTGGGCTATAGATGCGGATAGCTTCGATGTTCAATTAAGGGATTTCTACTTGTACTGGACGCCTTATAAAGAATTGAACGCAAAAATTGGATATTTTAAAGTACCGTTTAACAGAGAAATGGTTGTCTCCTCGCAAAGACTGTTGTTTCAGGATAGAGCCATTGCCAGTGATGCCTTTGGCCAGTACCGTGACTATGGCCTGGATATTTACGGAAGACCGTTTGACGGACACATTGAATACCATGCCGCAGTATTTCAGGGGGCCGGTGATAATCCCTCAAAAAGGATTACAGGAAAAGACGAAAATCTCGATAACGAAATCATGTCCGTGTTGAGCCTGAGATATAATCCGTTTGGAAAATTTAATTACTACGACGGAACGGACATTGGATATTCCAAAACCCTTAAAGCTACTTTTGGATCATCCGTAGCCTTTAATGGAAAGAAGAGGGATGTAAAACGCGATGATACGGATATAATAGTAGGTGTGATTGATTTCGGCTTAAGGTATAAGGGCATTGCATGGGATAGCGAATACTATATGATGACAGAAAATCCTGAGTCTGATGGCGGCGGGGATTCCGTGGGGTCAGACGGATTTTTTACACAGGCCGGTTATTTTGTTATACCAAAAAAACTTGAGATAGCGGCACGCTATTCCATGGTTGACCCGGATGATGATGTATCAAACGATATTCAAAGGGAGTATACAGCGGGAATAAATTATTATTTCCGTGGTCATCGGTCAAAAATACAGGCCGATTTTGGCACTTTTATCACTGAGCAAGGCGACGAACAGGATAAAAGAGAAAACAAGTACAGATTACAGTACGAAATTGCATTTTAGTATAAGGGCGATTACGTTTTAGTGTAATAGAACAAAATTTATTAACCTCATTTAATAATATAACAAGGAGTTAACTTATGGTATCCAGACTATTTCTTGCCGGTGCCGTTTTTTCTGTGGCAATATTTTTCGTAGCAACAGAAGTTCTGTCTGAAAACGGTGAACGGCTTCTGCTTTTCGTAGGCGCTGCAAGCAAGCCGCCGACCGAGGAGGCGGTGAAGCTGTTTGAAAAAAAGACGGGTGTTAGGGTAGAGGTAGTATTTGGTGGTTCGGGATATATTCTCTCGCAGATGATATTGGCAAAGAAAGGAGATATTTATTTCCCGGGTTCATCAGACTATATGGAAAAGGCAAAAAGGGAAGGCTATGTATATCCTGAAACTGAAAGGATTGTTGTGTATCTTGTCCCTGCAATAAATGTGCAAAAAGGCAACCCGAAGCATATTAAAGGCCTGGAAGATTTGGCGCATCCCGGTATTAAAGTAGCCATAGCAAATCCGGAGGGTGTGTGTGTCGGAGCGTATGCAGTGGAAATAATTGAAAAGAATTTCACAAAAAAGCAGAAAAAAGATTTTAAAAAAAACATTGTAAATTATACGGAGAGTTGCGCAAAAACACTGACGGTTGTCTCTTTAAAACAGGTGGATGCGGTAATAGGGTGGAGTGTTTTTCAGCACTGGAACCCGGAGACAGTTGAAACAATTCCCCTAAAGAGCGATGAAGTTGTGCGTGTGGGTTATATACCTATCGCGGTCTCCACCTTTACTAAAAACAAAGTGCTTGCTGAGCAGTTTGTTGATTTCATCCTTTCTGAAGAAGTACGATCAATATTCAAAGAGTATCAATATTTTTCATCGGAACAGGAAGCCTTTGCATGGATAGGTCAAAAGCCTGTTGGCGGCGAATATGCCGTTCCGGCAGAATGGACGACCGGGAAATGAGATTTAAAAGACTTTGTATAATGTTTGCTTTCTGCTCGTTTTTCCTCTATGCCGGGCTTATTGTATCACTTGCCTACTTTTTCAGGGGATCCCTTTTTGCAGAGACGCTTTTTAATGAGAGAACTTTTTATTCCATTCGCCTCAGCGTGTCAGCGGCTACCATCGCGACATTAATTTCTTTGTTCATTGCCATCCCCTCCGCCTATGCATTGTCGCGGTGTCATTTTCCCGGAAAAGGCATTATAGATACGATGCTCGAACTTCCAATGATTGTTTCTCCTGCTGCGCTGGGCGCCATGCTTCTCATTTTTTTCAGCAACCCTGCCGGAAGCTGGCTGCAGCAACACGGAGTGCAGTTCGTGTTTGCCTTCCCGGGGATTATCCTTGCCCAATTTATCACTACTGCCGGAATTGCAACGCGGCTAATAAAGGCTGCGATGGACGAAATACCCGGCAAGTACGAGGATGTTGCCAGTTCGCTTGGCGCATCGCCGCTAAAATCATTTTTAACGGTCACGCTTCCCCTGAGCAAACGTGGCATTATTGCCGGCGCTATTTTAACATGGGCAAAGGCGCTTGGAGAATTTGGTGCAACTATCACCATTGCAGGCTCAATGGCAATGAAAACAGAAACGATTCCTATAGCAATATTTATGAGTCTTTCCAATGCAGATATCGAAAGAACCGTAATTCTCATTTTTATCCTTATTGGAACAGGTATCGGGGTGTTGTACGGCACAAGGCTGTTGTTAAGAAAGATGCCCTATGATTGGAAATAGTATATTTTCTGTAACTATTCAGCGTAAACGATACACGGCTAGTTCCCAAACCTTGTACTGAACATAGTGAAGTATCTGTTTGGGAACGAGCGTTTTTTTTCATAGAACTAAAGTGTTACCTTTTTTCGATGATTTTAAATTTTTTCAAATTGTTCTTTTGGCGCCCCACATTCCGGACAGACCCAATCATCAGGTAGATTATGAAAACGGGTGGCAGGAGTAATTTCATAGTCAGGATCGCCAGATTTTGGGTCATAGACATATCCACAAGCAAAGCATCTGGTACTACTCCATAGTTATTCCTCCAATCCAATCCAGGCGGCCATGCCCCTCATATTGGCCTATTCCAGATGCATTTTATCGCTGAGTAGTTGTCATGCCTTACGAAGAATCGTTCGCATCTTTTGCAATAAAGATAGCGCCTTTTTAATCTCACACGCCAAACTCTGTTTTTACAATGTCTGCGTGGCAGAGAGGATTGTTATCTCCATAGCTGCCCTTACCCAGGAGAATCGCTTTTTTACGATGTCAAATTGTCCGCCAGATTTTATGAAGGTCGCCGTGCCTTTGATCAGGAACCCAGCACCTGGACCGCGGAATCCCTGTACCTCTCGGCTTCCAAGGGTTAAAAGAATATTGTTATTTTTCTCCACATTGGCCTCTGTCCGTATCATGCCGCCAACCGGGATCAACAGATGTTCATCTCGGGTGACATCTATGTAGCTATTCCAGGTATTTACCACATGCGGACCATCGCCGCCCATGGTCACTATTGCGACTACACCCTCACATTTAAGAATCTGCATCATTTTGTCTGGGATCATCTGTAAAACCTCCTTATTTTTAAGTATCTTATCACAATCGCATTTCCTTGTGCCTGACGCTCCGGCTCATCAACGGCATCCTGTCCGCTGGAACCGGCCGGTCGTTAATGTGCGTCGTTTTGCTACTTCCACAGCCGGAGTTCTATAATAAGTCCATCCTGGTCTCTTATTTCTCCACGGAACGAATTGCCCAGGTCTATTGGCTCCTGGGCGATGGCTATCCCTTTGCCCTTCAGATAATCCATCGCCGTTGCCATATCGTCCACCTCAATGGCAATGCCCCTATATCCTATCTCCCAGGGATTTCCGGATTTTGGCCTGAGATCATCTACGTGGAGAATCTCAATGACCGTATCGCCAAGTTCAATATAAACAATCTCTTTCATGGGCGGTATTTTCATTTCATTACGACTCCTGATGCTAAAGCCAAGAACGTCTACATAGAAGTCAATGGTCTTTTCCGCATTCCTTTGGTACAATTTCTACATGATCGACTCTCTTGAACATCGTGCTATCTCCTTCTGTCTTGGGGGGTGTCAAGAAGCAGAAAAAGCACGTTTTGTTCGAAGCAGTATCCACCGCGGCGGTCGTGAATCAATTTTTTTTGGAGCGAAGCGGGTTCCAGCAGGATGGGCCAGCTCAGCAGCACGTCGAGGTTCTCGAACGGGATTGCGGCGACGTGATGGGCAACGATGGCATGAAGCAAGGCGAGCGTCGGTTTTCGCGGCCCGGCGTAACGGATGCGAGCGAAATAAGCGTCGAGATCGATTTCGGTTGGGGGCATAGACATCGCAACCGTACAGCCCGCCTCTTTCCAGACGTGTACTCCACCTTCTAGGACATTCACATTCGTGAAGCCTTCGTTCTGATACTTACTCGCCTGGCCATTTGCTGTTTCGTCATGTGGGCAGGCACAGTAAAAGATGATCGGCTGGCCCTTCCGCAACGACTCCTTTCGCGACAAAAAGTCGTGCAGCGAGATCGCACCCTCCAGGTGGTGCTGCTGGAATTCTTCGTCTCCTTCGTAAGCGCAAACGAGCAGTGTTTCCGGATCCGCCAATAACTCAAACGCCCTGCGTGCATCAATCTTCGCTAAAATAGTCATCATTATTCCTCCTGTGAAATATCACCGCTTATCTCAATATTAGGCAAAAAGCCGGTCAACAGACCGATCAGCGGTAAATAGGAACAAACGTGAAAGACGTAAGAAATACTGGTTAGATCGGCCAACTTCCCCAAAATGGCTGAACCGATGCCCGCCATGCCGAAGGCCAGACCGAAAAACAGTCCCGCAACCATTCCGATCTTTCCCGGCAGCAAATTCTGCGCATAAACCAGGATGGCAGAAAACGCCGATGCCAAAATGACGCCTATCGGCACAGTAAGAATTGAAGTCCACATCAGATTCGCGTAAGGCAGAGCAATCGTGAACGGAGACACGCCAAGAATAGAAATCCAGATCACGTATTTACGCCCGAACCGATCACCCAACGGCCCGCCGATAAATGTTCCCGCCGCGACTGCAAACAGAAACAAGAACAGATGAACCTGTGCGCTGGCCACTGAGACGTGAAATGTGTGGATCAGATAAAACGTGTAATAACTCGTGAGGCTGGTCAAATAAAAATATTTTGAAAAAATCAGAGCAATTAGGATAAACAGAGACATCGCGATTTTTGTTGAACTCAACGAAGCATTTCGAAGCGGGTGTTTTGTTGCGCCGACGATCCTGTGATGATGAGTTTGATACCATTGTCCGACTTTGTATAGGACTGCGATTCCCACAATTGCCGCAAGTGAAAACCAAAGTATATTGCGCTGTCCATGTCCCGCAATAATCAACGCGGCGCATAACGGGCCGATCGCACTTCCCGCATTTCCTCCGACTTGAAAAAGCGATTGGGCAAATCCGTGCCGGCCACCCGATGCCATGTAAGCGATGCGCGAAGATTCGGGATGGAAGATCGACGAACCCAAACCAACCAGTCCGACTGAAAAAAGCAACCAGGGAAAACCAGAGGCGAACGCAAGGCAGATCAACCCAAACAACGTGAACGACATTCCTATGGCCAGTGAGAAGGGTTTCGGATTTCGATCTGTGTAAAATCCGACCACTGGCTGCAACAACGAAGCGGTCATTTGAAAAGTGAGTGTAATCAATCCGACTTGCGCGAAAGTCAAATGAAACGATTCCTTGACGATGGGGTAAATGGCCGGAATCAACGATTGAATCGTATCGTTCAACAAATGCGAAAAACCGATGGCAATCAGAATTGGGAACACCGTTCGAGCGGAGTGCTCTATGGTTGCGGAAGGCGTTTCGAGCTGCATCTAATTTATTGCTCCTTATGTTTACAATGTCTGCGTAACGGAGAGTATCGTTATCTCCATTGCCGCTTTTGCCCAAGAAAGACGCTTCTTTACGATGGCAAATCGCTCGCCGGTTTTCACGAAGGTCCCGTGCCTTTGACCAGGAACCCGGTACCGAAGACAGCAATGTGTAAACGGGCTTATATTCTTAAAGTGCTTTACTGTCTAAGTAAAAGCAACTATGATAAAGCCGGTTTTCGTCCGTCTAAACTCATGCCACCTGGCCCGTTTATCGCAATGGCAATGAGTGCGCCCAAAATGGCCATGTTTTTCATAAACATGATTAACTGCGTCTGATCACTGAAATTGTTATGAAAAATCAACGTTACAGGAATTAAAAATACAATCAATCCAAGTGCGCCTAATCTTGCTTTGTATCCGATCAGCACTGAAATCCCTCCTGCCAGTTCAAAAATAATTGCCATTACCAGAAAAAATCTCACTGCGGGCATTCCAGTTGATTTCATGTAACCCATAGTTGATGTCGGATCAAAGATTTTTCCCAATCCAGCAAATATGAAAATCGCCGATATTAATAAACGTGATAATAAAGAGCCATACTTTTGCATTTTTATCCCTCCTGATGCGTTAATGTTATTTGTTTAAGCCTGTGATATTATAGAATTTGACCAGCTAGATTTTTACCTTAGTTTCTTGCTCTTGAGTGAAAGTTCCAGTTGGGGGACGGCAGTTGTGAGAAGAAATTGAGTAGGCTGGTATCAAGAAAATAATCGCTGGATTGGTAATAGTTTTTAGTATAAAGTCCTCCATAGCTCTTACCCTCCAACAGGGAGCAAAAGATACCCGTCTAGGGTGACGTCTATGTAGCTATTCCAGGTATTTACCACATGCGGACCGTCGCCGCCCATGGTCACTATTGCGACTATACCCTCACATTTAAGAAGCTGCATCATCTTGTCTGAGATCATCTGTAAAACCTCCTCATGTTTTTAGTCTCTTATCACAATCGCATTTCCTTGGTAACTATTCAGCGTAAACGATACACGGCTCGTTCCCAAACCTTGTACAGAACATAGTGAAGTATCTGTTTGGGAATGCGCATTTGTTCGAGAAACTCCGGTTTCTCGCCTGTTTGCTGATAGATAGGGGATAAAATCACAGGGTTAAGACAGTTTGTAATTTATCAAATCAGACCCTCACTGGAAACAAAATTTCCAGTGCAATTGCGTTCTGATCTCCGGTAGTTTAATAAATTACGCTGAATAGTTACTTTACTTGTGCCTAACGCTCCGGCTCATCAACGACATCCTGTCCGCTGAAACCGTCCGGTCGTTAATGGGCGTCGTTCTGCTACTTCCACTGCCGGAGTTCTATAATAAGCCCATCCGGGTCTCTTATCTCTCCACGGAACGAATTGCCCAGGTCTACTGGCTCTTGGGCTATGGCTATCCCTTTGCCCTTCAGATAATCCACCGTCATTGCCATATCGTCCACCTCGAGGGCAATGCCTCTGTATCCTACCTCCCAGGGGTTATTGGATTTCGGCTTGGGATCGTCCACGGAGATGATTTCAAGCACCGTATCGCCAAGTTCAATATAAACAATCTCTTTCATGGGCGGCATTTTCATTTCCTTACGACTCCTGATTCTAAAGCCAAGAATGTCTACATAGAAGTCTATGGTCTTTTCCGCATTCCCTGGTACAATTTCCACATGGTCGACTCTCTTGAACATCATTCTAACTCCTTTTTTGCGACAGGAGACCCCGTCACACAAGTTTATGTCAGGATCTCAACTGTTCGTGACCATCGCCTGACTTTCAATGGCCTTTCACTTAATTATTTTGATTGCCGTAGAACCTAAGGCAATTCATAATGGGAAGAATAATTATACTCAAGGAGTTCACAAAATGTGATTACAAAAATGCTATAACTATTTATGTTTACAGATTATGTTTACAGAGGTTAAATCTAATTTTAGAAATCCCTATTTGTGAACTCTTACAGTATATATCTGCCGGTAGCAGTTGTTTGCCTATGATAACTTTTGTCACGGCACCACCGCCATTTCCCTCAAAAGATTTTCCATCATCCGAACGTGTTTCTGGACGAGCAATGCCATATCTTTATCCAAGGGAGGAAGGATTTGATAGAGAAGTTCAACAACTGTCACCTTAATACTTTCATTATTATGAAAGCAAATTTGTTAATATGTTATCCAGTTTCTACTCTCTTTTCTTAAGAGAAAGATGTGTTTTTCCTGAATTGCTGTTTTAAGAAGACTTCCCAAAAAACCAACAAAGGTAATTTTCTTCAGTAAGGGGAGTGCGAACCATCCAACGGCAAGATGTCTTCCCAGGCTGACGACTTCACCCAGAACTTTTGGGTGATATGGTTTTCTCATGCCCCTAAAAATATCCGCGTAGACATTGTATGCTACCAATCGTCCTTGCTGTAATGCAAACTGGGCAGCAGCGGGAACAGGTTGTTTTGAGTAGGGATTTATTGCAAGGGCATTATCACCAATGGCATAAATGAAAGGATAACCTTCTACCTGAAGAAACTCATCAACAACAATACGTCCTGATTGTCCGATTTTCATTCCACTTTCTCCAATGAGTTCATGAATACGAGTGCCTCCCGTCCAAATCACCGTTTTCGTTTTCACCACTTCACCCGATGAAAGAGTTGTAGTGTCTGATGTCCGACTAATGATTTTTGTTCTTGTTATGATTTTTACACCTTTCTCAAGGAGTTTTTTATGAATACGTGTCGCAAAGGATGCCTCCATTCTTGGCACTATGTGGTCACCAGATTCTACGATGATAATTTCAACCTCATTAGAATTCACGTGACAGTTATGGGTGCAATGAACAGTATAGTCGGCAAGTTCAGCGGCAAATTCTATCCCCGATAAACCACCACCGCCAATGACAAACCGAAGCATATCTCTTCGTAGTTCCTCGTTCGGTTCTGATGCCGCACGTGCACATAGTTTATCAATATGTGCATAGATTTGTTGGGCGTCTCTCAATGTCTGAAGCGAGAAAGAATTTTCCTGTAATCCAGGGATGTTATGGAAATTTACCTGACTTCCAAGTGCAATTACCAAGTAATGAAAGGGTAAAGCCCCGCCTTCCATGTAAACGATATGTTCTTTCGCATCAATCCTGGTTACTTCTCCAAGATGAAAGATAATGTTTCTCCCTTGTATAATGCGATTAATAGGAATAGATACCTCCCTTTTTCGCACGGCGGCCTCGTGTAATTGTGTCTTGAGCGTATGATAGGGATTTCTATCTATAAGGTGTATTTGATATTCGGGGTGCTTACGGAACAACCTTGCTAATCGCAATACAGACGTAATTCCTCCGTAGCCTGCTCCCACGACAACGATATTTTTTTTGGATTCCATGACTGATACCTTCGAATAAATCTAAAATTATTCCGGTGGATTCGGCCTATCGGCCTTAATCCACCCTTGCCCATTATACAGTATCACTGGGCAATGAAATTAAGACCTTATCATAGTCAGCAGCATCTTAAATTTTTTTATTGCTTTCAGCGCATGTGGTTGGTTGGCTGGCATGATAACAATTTCGCCCTCTTTCAGGCGAAGGGGATTGCCAGATATAACAATTTCCACTTCACCCTCAAGAAGATAAACTAAGGCATCGAATGGCGCGGTATGTTCACTCAACCCCTGCCCTTCATCAAAGGCGAACACCGTTATAGTTCCTGTCTTTTTAGTCATGATCTCCCGGCTCACCACTGAGCAATCCTGGTAATTTATCAAATCAATTAATCGTGCAGGTTTAGATCCAAGTGTTGTGATATGAGCATGTTTCTTATCCTGATCCATACGTCTGTTTCCTTGTGAATCCGTTATTATAGTAACTGATAAATACGCCAAAACCTTGCTTTGAGAAAAACAAAGGAAATACCCTTTTTACTCATTCAATCAAAAATTTCAAATTTGTTCAAACTGTTCCTTTGGAGCGCCACACAGAGGACAGACCCAATCATCAGGTAAATTCTGAAAGCTTGTGCCAGGATTAATTCCATGGTCAGGATCACCAAATTTAGGGTCGTAGATATATCCACAAATTATACATTTGTATCTTTCCATTGTTTTACATTCTCCTTATGCATTCTTCGTAAAGTAATCAAAACGACGATGGTATATCATTGATTCGATTTAAAAATTTCTGCATAATCAAACTCCCTTAGTCGCACTTAATAAGCACTATGCCGAATTGCAGCACGGCGGGTTACTGCCAGATCGTAGGTGCGTGCAATACCGGTATTGCGCAGCAAACCTATGGTGTGCATCATATCACTACCGTCACTCTGTATGTGATCAATATCTTGCACGGTGATAATGCCAGTCAATTCACCATCGTCATTGAGCACTGGTAAGCCGTGATATCGTTTACGCATAAGTAAATCGATTGCCACTGTCAACGAATCAGATTCCCGCAAAGTGTCGATCTCCGTCTCCATGACATTGTCAACCGTAATTGTTTCCAAAACGTCAACGTCACGCCATCGTTGCAGACGTATACCCTTGAACGTCAATCCCAAGGTATATACTGAATCGTGCTGACGTTTACCGCAGCTATCAACGGCAGAATGATCCGATAACCATGAGTCATTTCAAATAGTAACATGAACGAGGCAATCGGTGCACGTATTGTGCCTGCAAGGGCGGCCGCCACCCGACCATCACAATGGCAGGTGGTGAAATGTTGAGAGAATGAAAAACCTGTTTAGCAACGAGTCCATAAGCAGCCCCAAGTGAAGCACCGGAAAAAAGGGCAGGCGCAAACACACCGCCGTGGAAACCACCACAGATACAAATCGGCGTTAGCACCAGTCTGGATAATGCCAGCGAAAGCAGGAGAGTAACCGAAAGCGGTTTGCCGTCTAAGATATTTCCAGTTGTTGCATAACCTGTGCTAAGCACCTGCGGTAGATAAATTCCAACGAGGCTAACGGCGAGACCGGCAGCAACTGGTTTAAACCAGCGCGGGGCATTCCATGTATCAAAGATATCCCGCGTGAAATGATGCAAGCGAATATAGAATGCAGCACTAAGCCCGGAGAGCACTCCTAACACAAAATAGAGCGACTATTCACATGCTGAGTTAATTGTATATGCAGGGATGTGAAACGCAGGAGGAGCCCCTGATACGACCAGAGTAAACACAGACGCGGCCACGGCTGCCGCCAATGCAACGATGCCAAAGGCGTTTACGTTCAGGTTCTCCTAAATAATCTCCAACGCTAAAAATATACCGGTAATAGGCGCGTTGAAGGCAGCGGCAATTCCACCCGCAACACCCGATTGTATTAATTTTTCATTGGTCATAATTCGATTATAGCAAATTTATTTACGGTGTTTGTTGGACAAAATTAGAATGTATTTCGAGCAGAATACAGTTCGTCAGTATAGCCTGGGAAATAATCCTGCTTTATACGATCTGCCGCAATACCCATTCTTTTTAAGATGCCACCCAGGCTCTCCACCATCGGCGTGGGACCCGAAACATAAAAGACTGGTGTTTGTATATCCGGCACCAGTTTTTTAAATGTGTTTTCGTCTATACGCTCGGGAGCGATGACATAATGCATGACAAGGTTTGGATTATTTTTTGCGAATTTCTCCAACCCCTCTTTATATGGGATGTTGTGATCGCGGTTGGCATACAATAACGTTGCGTGTAGTTTTAGATCTACGTGATCCGCTTCTTTAAGTATGGAGTGGAATGGTGTGATGCCGATACCGCCTGCGATGAAGACATACTCCTGCGTCGGATCGTCCACGATGAAATCGCCGTCTATGTCGGATATTTCTATCGACTCGCCTACCTGTAAAGCGTTAAGTGCAGCCTTGAAGCTGCTCCCTTTTTCGCTAGTTAGCCTTGTCGTAATCATTATCTCTTTCTCAAACGGAGCCGAGGCTACCGTAAACCACCGATCTGAGCCACGATTATCTGTCGGCTCGTGATGGAGTACATAGTGGAGAAACTGTCCGGCTTTCCAGGTGAGAGGTTCTGTGGGACTGAAGACAAACGATTCGACATCCGGAGCTTCCGTTTTTCTACGAATAAGGTTTAGTTTCATATGTGGTTAATTATATCAATTCAGCGGTTTCTTGTAAACGTAATTTGCGGCTACAACTTAAAAAATTCCATATATCAAAACGGATTCTTTCCAATTTTGTGAATTGGACATATTCCTTTTTTATATTTCCCTGTAAAAAGAAGAATCACCAAAGTAAGGGGTGCGTTGACCGCTTGCAATAAAATAAAGACGATGTCGCGGATCATAATCATAACTGCGTGAATCAAAAGAAGTAAGGCGACCAAAAACCAGAGCGCATACGTCCGACGACTGATGCCAGTGGAACAGTGCTCTTTGATTGAATGCTTGATTTATGGCACATATACCCATATAACTAAACCACTACCAATGAACCCAGTATCATAGACTTTGGATAGTTCGCTTAATCTCTTGCAATTCCCGGACTCTAATAAGGGCTTCGCCGCGTAAAGGGAAATGCATGACAAAGACTTTTGACGCGCCTATATTTTCTTGCCAGCCAAAAGAGAAATCCTTTGATCCGGCGTACTTTTCATACGAGACTTTGCCGATGAAGCAGACCACCTTCGGCATCTCGGCTTTTATAATACGAGAAATCTTTTTACGTCCGGGCAACTCCTCGTGTTTTTTAATCCCTGTTATATCTCGCGTCGGTCTGTCAATAATGTTCACGAATCCAAGCCCATATACCGTATTAAATTTTTCTTTGTAGACACGCTCCAGTGTCTTGTCGTCACGTAATTCTTCTCTTTTCTCCTTAATGAGACCGGCTTCCGAGAGGAGGTACCAAAAGAGCTTATTGTTGGAAAACGGCACGTGACGATTGAACGATCCGGGATGGGGATTAATACCCACGAAAAGTATTACCGGCTTCTTGTATCTATAGCGAATCATGTTTTAGGTTCGGGATATATGAGTTGCCCTTTTTTTACTTTCAAAAAAGGGGTCAGGCGGTGCTTTGTTGCGGAGGTGCGACTCATGATGTCTTTCACTGTCCACCCTCTTTTCGTGAGCGCGTCGGCAATGAGCGAGCGGTGACATCGCCACGGCACGGCTTCGGCGCACATGATAGTTGTTTCTCTCAAACTAGCGATCTTTATAAGGCTTTCCAAACCTTCTGAAAATTCAGGCGTTGCCATGTAATCGGCGAATCCTCTAAATGAGGCGTTGCGCCAACCGAGATTTAACGAATCTTTTGTTGTGTGTCGTAGCCCTCCGAGTTTTTGTATATGCTTATACCGTATGTGTGCCCGTTGTAATGATTCTTTGAGCGCCTCCGAATTGAACTGAGGGTTGTGGCGCGACTTTGGTATTGACCTTACGTCAACAATCTCTTTAATACCATGCGCTTGTAACATCTCCACAAATTCACCGATAGGATGAGTAGAGTGGCCAATGGTAAAGATTACAGGTTTCTTCATAGTGGATTTTTTGTATCTTTATGTTCCATAAAGTTACTTTAACAATTCCTCCATCGAAACGCCTAACGACCTGGCGATTTTTTGGATTGTTTGCACGCTGGGTTTGGCAACGACATCGCCCTCAATTTTCGTAAGTGTGGAAGACTTAATATTAGTTTTTTTGCCAAGTCGTCTTGCATTAACCCTTGTTTTGGTTGTATTCGCTTAATGTTCAGTGATATAGCTGCCATAATATGCGATAATGACAGGAATAAGAGAATAATATTTAGCCCCTGGTCCCGACAAGGTAGCTTACACAATAGACGATATCACTCTTCCTTGCTACCCCAATGTTATTAAGTTTTAGCATTTTTATTCAATGAGTGGCCTGTCAACGCAAAATGAGGCGGCGAAGCATGTCGGTGAATTCGCTTTCAAGGTGTAGGGCGATTTTAAGTTTTGTTACAGGTTCGGTTGAAAGTTGTTTGCCGGTATCCGGCAGGACAAGGTCAGGTGCAAGTTCTATAAGTGGAACGGCCACAAACGAATAGGTGTAAATTGACGGATCTGGCAGGCGAAGATCGGGATCATTAATTACTGATGTTCCGTACAGAATTAGGTCGAGATCGATAGTTCGTGGTGCGAATTTATCTACAGAGCGCACGCGGCCAAGGCGTACTTCAATTTTTCGCAGGATATCAAATTTTATTTCGCGCGGTTGATGATCGGTTTTAATTCTGACAACGCCGTTTAGAAAATCAGGTTGTTCAGAGGCACTGACTGCGACGGTCTTGTAAAAATTCGATATGGCGGCAATCGGCATTTGTGTGCAGAGCATAGTCAAGGCACGGCAAATGTTGTCCTGCGGATCAATATTTGAGCCAACGGCAATAAAGGCATCGACCACAGGCCTAGTATGCAATATTTCAGTCATCGTTGCGCATCCTGAAAATTTCAACACTGACGCTTTTTGCGTATCGCAGTGCACCGGGTTTATCAACTCGTATAGTTACGGCCTTGACGACCGGGTGGGTAAGACAAATCTGCGCGATGCTGTCTGCCAGCCGCTCAACGAGATAGAAACTTGAGCTTTCCACTATTGTGATTATCTGTTTTTTTATTTCTTTGTAGTCAATGGAATCTTTGATGCGGTCGCTTTTACAGGGACGACTCAAATCGGCATAAAGAGTAATGTTGATTAGCACATCCTGTTTTTGCGTGCGTTCCCAGTCGTTTAGGCCGATAACGCATCGAAGCAGCAGATCGGTAATACTAATTTTGTCGAGCTTTTCTCTATCCATAAATCGTATCATCTCAAAATTTCATGGTAAATGCTATTTGTTAGAAAGTAAAGCCCGCATAAAGGCTGGCTTTAGATAAATTAAAAACGGGTTTTTACACTGTTTTTTTTGAGAGATACCATAACTCTTTATCCGTACGTATTGCCAATAAGGTGTCTGCCGCCATCGACATAAATGACCTGGCCGGTGACAAATTCGTTATCGATCAGAAAGCGGACGGCAGTCGTGATCTGGTCGGCACTACCGATGCTATTGAGTGGATTGGCGGATTTAAGCTGCTCAAGATAAGCCCGATCTTTACCGGCCGGCGGCAGTATCAGACCCGGCGCAATAGCGTTGGCGCGGACATTAGGGGCAAATTCTAGCGCCATCATTTTTGTCAGCGCAAAGAGTGCGCGCTTCGCCAGATGATACGCGACGTGCTGACGGTCGTACCCGGTAATACGTGAATCAAGAAAATTAATGATTACCGGCAGCACGGCCGACGCACGATCCTTGTTCAACCGGGCAAACGAACGGGAAAGCAGAAACGGAGCGAAGGCATTGGTCATCATGTTACGCTGGATGTCGTCCATTGAAATTTCAGTAAGGCGGCCGGTTTCAAAAATAGAGGCATTGTTAATTAGCACATCTATCGGACCTGCTATATCCCATACTCGCTTGAGCAGATTTTGCGCCTCAGCAGGGGATTCAAGGTTTGCGGCAATTGTAAAGGTCGTGGTTCCGTTGTCGCGGATTTCTTTGGCCAATTCTTCAGCGGCGGATTGAGACGAGCGATAATGAATGACTACGACGGAGGCTTGATGAGCTAGATTTAGTGCTAATGTCCGGCCGATCCGATTGGCTGCACCGGTGATCAAATATGCTCGTTTTGTGTTTTGCAATGTCGACATCAAAGTCCTCGCGTTATACTATCATTATTTCTTTCCGCATGCCGCCAGAAATTCCGCCCGCAGCGCCGGATCGCCATCATAATTTCCACGCCAAAACGTCGTGCGGCTAATGGAAGAGATTTCTTTAACGCCGCGCATCTCGACGCATAAGTGATGCGCCTCAATGTATACAGCGACGCCGTGAGGAAGAAGAAGTTGGTTGAGGGTGTCGGCGATCTGCTGACCGATTCGTTCCTGTACCTCAAAACGACGCGAAAAAAGATGCACCAGACGCGTGAGTTTGGAAAGACCGATAATATGTTCATGTGAGATATAGCCGACATAGACCACGCCGTAAAACGGCAGGCAGTGATGTTCGCAGAGCGCGAAAAAGCGAATCGGGCCTTCGATTATCTGACTCAGGCGACAATCGGGCCCGCCGCGGCACTCGGTTTCAAACACCTTAACTAATTTAGGATCGCCGTCATAACCCTCAGTCGACTCGATAAGAGCATTGATAAAACGGTGGGGCGTTTCCTTTGTGGCTGCGGTATTCAAATTCAGCCCCAGCGTGGTAAATATCTCGGCGGCATATCCCTCAAATTTACGGATTTGTTCGTCACTGATCTGGCGTTTTTTGACCTTCAAAAAATTATTTTCGTTAGCGATTACATTCTCGTTCATACGCAAAGCCCACTCTTCTTTTTTAGATGATAGATGATAGGAAATTACTTTTTTTCATCAAATGATCAATTTAGAAAAATAAAGAAAAATTGCAAGTTATTTTTCTTTTATCATTCTTTCATAAATTAAATAAACAGGATTTGATCCTGACCCGTCTCTGCAAGAAATGTGGTTAACCCCATACTCTTATCAACCTCATTTACAAGTTCATCCCGCGATATGTTTAACAAGCCCATAGAATTGGTACACACATAAAACTTTGCACCCATTGCCTTAGATTGAGTTAAAA
>NZ_CAADGZ010000003.1:0-72845 GCF_900696675.1 uncultured Candidatus Kuenenia sp.
TGCTTTTTTAAATTCTATTCGGGTTTTTTCACTGAGAAATGGATTCATGCAGAATTTAATACTCTAGAAACAATTCAAATGCAAGAAAAAAACAGATTTTTATAAAAATAAATGCTTTTTACTATACCACCTGACAATTGTCCTGTTTTTTTCATCAGATTAAAAAAAGTGTAAAAGAATGTCATCGTGCTAAAAAAGCTGCTCACCACCACTATACTACTATTTATTATCGCAGCCTTCGTGTTATTTGTAGCGAAATCACTTCAAAAAACGAGCGGATTCAGACTTATGGGAGGTAGGAGCAAAAGTAGTATAACGATAACAAAGGAAGAAATATATTTATGGGAAAATTATAAAAATGGCAAACTCTCCGGTGTAATTGGGAAAGCGCATCACGGGGAAAAAATTGTGTTTATCAATAGAATGGAAAAGGCGGCTTTTGTAAAAACCGCAAAAGGGCAGGTAGGCTGGGTGTATACACGCAATATTAAAGAGTCCCCTAATAGCGGTATCTTTACAATCTCCACAAAATAATCCAACCAGCATAAAAACATCTTTCCGGTCTATCATTGTGGTGGACATTCTCCCATAAGTGCAAGATAATAAATACACCTTTATTAATAGGAATTTTAAAAATTCCTCGTTAGGAAGAGGGACAAGGGGAATGATTCGTTGATTCATTTTTACATACTCCTTAACCATTTAACCACGTAACAAATATGTTGCAATATTATTTTAAACGGTAAATAAGAAATCCTCCTGGAACGGCAATGTCCTTTACCTGAGCCGTCATGTTGTAAAACGGTTGCTGTATAAAATGTGCCAGATAATCTTTGTCTGTGTTATAAAAAACAAAAAGGGCGGTTTTGGGCATTTGCCCTTTGTAGGTTATCTGCCCGTATAGCTTTTCTTTCTCCGGGGTATTTCCTCCGCCTCCCAATATGACGGGCCAAAGCAGTTTTATCCTGTGTCTTTGATCTTCCGGAGTTAAATAGTAGAAGGTAAATACGTTAATATTGGAAATAAAAATGTATTCTGCATCTGACTGAAGCAGTGCTTCTGTGATCTGGCGGTGATCGTAATAATCCCATGTATTGTCGGTTTTACCGCCCACATAAATAGAAGGTTCTATTACGCCGTTTGAACGGCTGTTTGGAATATAATAATTTGTAGCCAACAATATCAAATTTATTAAAATCACAATACCTCCCAAAACACGCCACATCCCTCTATTAGCGTTTGTCTTGCAAAACCCTAAGAAAACAGGTAATACCCATGCGATAATCAGCCATATGCGCGAACCGACAGAACCGAATGGCGTAATTTGCCATATACCGGCAAAGTTAATGGCAATAAAGGTAATGATACCCCAAAACATCTTCTTTTCTGTTTTATCATGTTTTGAAATAAGGAATATTGTTGCGAAGATCGCTAATATTGCCGGGATTCCCCATACGAAGGGAAGGATGCTCCCCCCTGAAAACCGCGCGTAAAGTCCGTCTCCCGATAGGGTATAGAGAAGATTTAAGAGAGCGGTTTTCAATGAAGCCGGCGGAATGGAAGGTTTTTGGGGAAATAAGTCCATTCCCAGCGCAAGCATTGAAACAAACCGTGGTATCAGCCCAATTGAAAACCCGATAAGGCAAAACATACCATGGATTAAAAAACACCGCAGTCCGGGCCACATGAATAGTGCATAGCAAATGACGAGAGAAACTGCGCTTGGGAGAAAAATTACGTGATTCCAGATTCCAAACGACAGAACAAAACCGGCGAGTATCCATCCTGTTATCCGGACGTATTTTTTTGCGTTATTACAGAGTTTTACGTATATCCAAATTGTTCCGAAAAAGAAAAAGGGATTAAGCACAAAGACTTCTCCGCAAAGCCGTGAAAGCATGACAACGGGCGGGAAGGTGAGAAGAAGTCCGGCTGTCCATCGCGCCCGGTTAATGCAATGTTGCCGTGTAATATCAAAAATTGCAATAATGGTTATGAGGGTAAAGACGGGACCCAGACACCGCAGACTCCATACAGAATTCCCAAAAAACCATACGCAAACAGCAAGCATGTATGAATGTACCGGAGATGTATAATTGTTGAAAATACCGGTGAGAGGCCGCACTCCTTCAAGAATCATTTCCGCTAAGAGGCCAAATATCGCTTCGTCTCTGTGGATACCGACAATGTCATCCAGTCCCCAGAACAGGATGGCGATTCCTCCAAAAAAGCCAATAAAATACCAATATATTTTTTTAGCAATCAAGGCTATTTGTATGCAGGTGTAAAATAGTTAAACGGTTCAATTATTGTAACTTCTCAACTTATTGATAGTACCTTATCTGTAATTTCTTTGCATTTTTTTGCAAAATATTTAATGGTGAAATCCGAAATGCTAAATACGAAACAAACTCTAATGACAAAGCATAAAATTCAAAACAAATCCCAAAATACCCAACAATACGAAGCACGAAATACGAAAGATGCGCTTGTTTAGCATTTCAAATCATTTTGTCATTAGAATTTGTTTCGGATTTCGTGCTTCGTACTTGTTTAGTTCTGGCTATGCCAGCTTAGGTGTGAACATGAGCATTCATCTGCTTATGTAATGAATGTGGGGATCACGCGAGGCCGTTAAGAATTTTTATGCCCTTTTCGATGGTTTCTTCTGTAGCGGCGTAAGAAATGCGGAAATGTGTGTGGCGTTCAGAAAATACGCTGCCCGGAATGATTAACAGATTGTTCTTGATGGCGGCCATAACAAATTCTTCATCGGTCCCCCAGGGAACCTGCGGGAAGAAGTAAAAAGCCCCTTCGGGTTTTATGATCCGGAACTTGTCTTTCAGCCCTTCGTACATCATGTCCCTCTTCTTCCTGTAATCCGCGATATATTTGCTCAGATCAAATCCCCATGACCGGAACACTGCGTATTGTGAAAAGGAAGGGGCGCACACAAAGGTGTATTGCTGAAGTTTTATCATTTCCTTTATGATCGTTTCCGGGCCTGCTGCGTAACCCAAACGCCAACCGGTCATGGCAAAGGATTTGGAGAATCCGTCAAGTATAAGCGTTTTATTATAATACTTTCCTATACTCTCAAATTCGTTGTTATAGTCGTAGTCATGATATATCTCGTCGGAAATTACCAGCAGGTCATGTTTTTTTGCCAGTTCTGCAATATCTTTTAGCTCCTGCGGCGTATTCATCACCCCCGTGGGATTAGCAGGACTGTTTATGACGATTATTTTGGTTTTTCTTGTGATATGCGGCTCAATACGTTCCGCTGATAATTTGAAGTCGGGATATGTATCGACAAACACTGATTTTCCGCTGCAAAAATTCACCATGTGTTTGTAAATAACAAAAGCGGGGTCAGGAATTATTACCTCGTCTTCCTGATCTACCAGCGTCATAATCGCTAAGGTTAATGCACCCGAAACGCCTGAAGTGACCATAATATCTTCCGTAGTCACCTCTCGGTCTTTTTTAAGGCGGTCCATCAGCACATTGCGAAGTTCTGGTATACCTTGCGTCAATGTGTATTTGTTTGCGCCTTCATTTATCGACTTAATCGCTACTTCTTTGATCTCTCCGGGAACATCAAAGTCCGGCTGGCCTATGCTGAGGTTTACCGGACTTTTCATTTTTTGCGCAAGGTCAAAGACCTTTCTGATGCCGGAGGAGTCTATATTAGACATCCTGCTGGCAATCATTTTTTCGCCTTTCCTGCCTTTCCTGCTTTTCCTGTTTCTTCCGGTTCAACTTTCTTTGGGGCCTTGCCTTTTCGCTTTAGTTTTTCCACTTTTACCTTAGGGAGACCAAAAACAGAGGTATCCTGATCCCAGCGATTCTCTGCCTTAAGTATTGCGATACGTTCCACCTTTCTATACACATTTCTTGGCCTCGAAAGTTTACCTTTTGGTTTTAAACTCTTATCAATGCTCATATTTCTCCTCCTTATTTTATCTCATACGTACGGGATAACATCCCGAAAACTGTTTTTTATTTTGATATTCGAAATTGCCGACGTCCCTTTGGGTTTTCGTTAAGTCCGCGCTGTTCAAATCGTCAAATTCTCCCACGCAAACAAAAAGCTCTTTTCCCGTGTTGACAACAAAAGAGCTATAACCTAATGATTCCTGCAACATACCTGCTATTTCTTTGGCGCGTTGCACATTTGCCTTTGAATTTTTATAGGAAATTACGCGTATCGTCCACCGATCCTTTATTATCGCATTATCCTGGATAACAAGTTTCGCATCGCTGCCTGAGTTCTTTTCAACTTTCGAAGCAGTATCCTTTGTCGTCTTCTCTTTCGGCGCGTCAATGGGCTTTAACTGTCCAATGCCTCCATGTTGAGTTTTCTTCGGCTCTATTGTTTCCAGCCACTCTTCCGCCTGGTTGGTTATTCCCTTATTGTACCCCGCTTTGTGTCCTACAAAGAAACAGGCAACGGAGAGAAAAGTAGCCGCAATGGCGCCAATGATGAGCGTTTCCTGCCGCAGTACCACCTCGTCTTTACGTAGCACTACTTCATCTCTCAAAGGAGCAGGCGGCGTAGCAATTGTTTGCTTTGAAGGAATGGGTTCTGGCGTAATCTGACCAGGCGTTGTATACCTTTTCTCCGTCTTTTTTTCAATCGAAAGCGTTTCCGTACTTGTGTTTTTAATCCATTGTAAAGGGTCAGATTGTCCTGATTTTCCCCTCATTTCTGAGGAAGCGGATGCAGGTGGTGGATTCGTGGGTAAGTCTTTAGACTCCGGCTTTTCATTCTTCGTAACCAGCGTTCCAACTTCTTGCGGCGGTGTTGTTCCTGCAGTCTCTGCACTTGGTTGCAATTCTTCTTTTTGAACACCGTCTTTTTCCTGAGGTTTTTTTAACAACTCAAAGAAAACTTTAGAATCACTTCCTTTAACCATAATTCATCACCCCTTTATGCGGGATCTATAAAAAAATATGTGGTTAATTACCACATCATTAAAATGAAAAAGTGATTCAATTATGCAGGTTTTCCCCGAACGGCCATCAACACAGCAAATAATTAAACGCTGCAAATCCTGACTTCCTTTATGAAAAACAACAGACATTTTTCAGCGGTAGCAATTCAGTTTTTTGAAAAATTCCAATATTAGTTACATACGTAACGCTAAAAACAAGCTTTTGCGAGTTTATAAAAAATGCAGAACAAAGTCAAGTGATTCTGCCATTATAACAGAATACGTTGACTCTTATATAAAGTTTGTTATACTGGCAGCTTAAAAATCCTTTCATCCTGAAAATTACATCAGGGAGAACCTGGTTTTCCATAAATTTTTCTCTAAATGGTTAAGACAAAAAAGTGTCGTCAACGGTAAAAGAAAAAATAGAACAACTCCGCTGCATTATACGGTATCACGACTATAAGTATTATGTGGAAAATAATCCTGAGATTTCTGATTATGAATATGATCAACTACTCAGGGAGTTACAGAACCTTGAGAGCGCACATCCTGAATTAATAACGCCGGATTCCCCCACCCAAAGAGTCGCAGACCAACCAATCAGTCAGTTTCCCACCGTGGAACATAAGAAACCAATGTTGAGCATAGATAACACCTATTCAAATGAGGAGTTGAAGGAGTTTGATCAAAGAATAAAACGCATGGCCGGCATCGATGCCAATACAGATATTGAATATGTCGTTGAATTAAAAATTGACGGAATAGCTATTACACTCTGGTATGAGAACGGATTGTTTGTACGGGGTGCCACCCGCGGTGATGGTTTCCGGGGGGACGACGTCACTGCAAACCTTAAAACAATCCGGCAAATCCCATTAAAACTTTCCGTATCGGGCGCACACTATAAAATACCGCCGGTTGTGGAAATAAGAGGAGAAATTTATTTGCCAAATAAAGAGTTCCAGCGGATAAATGAAGAAAGGGAAGAAAAAGGAGAGATTCAGTTCGCAAATCCCAGAAATGCGGCGGCAGGGTCATTAAAGCTTTTAGACCCCCGTATTACCGCGAAAAGGCGACTCAAAATGTTTGCCTATGTTATAGGATATGTTGAAGGAATGGAATTGGAGTCGCATGTACAGTGCCTTGATTTTATCAAGGCGATAGGGCTTCCGGTAAACTCGTACGCGCAATTATGCAAAAATATCGATGAGGTGGTACGGTATTGTAACGAATGGGATAAACGACGCGGAATCCTTGACTATATGGTGGACGGGATGGTCATAAAGGTGAATTCCCTTGCACTTCAGGAGCAATTGGGGGCGACAAGTAAGGCTCCCCGCTGGATGATATCATTTAAATTTCAGCCTGAGCAGGCAATAACAAGGATTGAGGAAATTGTTGTTCAGGTAGGGAAAACAGGCACGCTCACGCCTGTAGCCAATCTTGCGCCGGTATTGCTCGCGGGTACGACGGTAAGCCGCGCTTCACTTCATAATTTTGACGAAGTAAAGAGAAAAGACGTCAGGGTGGGGGATTATGTTGTTGTACAAAAAGCGGGAGAAATTATTCCGCAAGTCGTAAAAGTACTGGAAGAAAAGCGAAGCGGACGGGAAAAGGTTTTTGTTGAACCTGCCTGCTGTCCTGTATGCAAAGGCCCTGTACACCGGGATAACAGTGAAGTATATTTGCGCTGCCACAACCCGTTGTGCAAGGCGCAGACGAAAAGGCGCATCCAATACTTTGCGGGCAGAGACGCAATGGATATCGAAGGGCTTGGCCCCGCCATTATCGAACAATTGGTGGATAAAGGCCTCGTGGATGATTATTCGGACATTTTTTCCCTACAGTATGATGACCTTGTTAATCTTGAGCGCATGGGGAAAAAATCCTCATCCAATCTTATAAGTGCGATTGAAAATAGCCGTGGACGTGACCTTGACCGTCTGATTTGCGCTTTGGGTATACACAACGTTGGTTTGCACACCGCAGAAGTGTTATCGGAGCATTTTGATTCTCTCGGGAAACTGTTAAATGCAACCGCAGATGAACTGAAAAAGATACATGAGATAGGGCCCGTTGTAGCACAAAGCATTGTTGAATTTTTCCAAAACAAACATACACGGGAAATTATAAAAAAGCTTGTTGCAAAAGGAGTAAATACCGAAAAACTGACGTCAGATATACCACGGAAAAGCAGTAAAGTAGCGGGAAAATCTTTTGTAATAACCGGCAAACTACAAAAATATTCCCGCAGCGATGCGGAAAAACTTATCAAGCGCCTCGGGGGGAGGGTTTCGTCTGCCGTGAGCGGGAAGACAAATTATCTCATTGCCGGAGAAGACCCAGGCTCAAAGCTGGGCAAGGCGAAAGAGCTTGGCGTGGTTATTCTTGACGAAGAGGCATTTGATCTGTTGGTAGGGTAATTTGGCAGCCGGCAATCGGCAGTCGGCAGATTGAGGACGGAGGACTGAACAAATGGTTCAATGGTAATAAGGATTTGATAATCTTAATTTTAAAAGGGATAACCTAAATGGAAAAAATGATAAAAAACGCATTAAAACTGGCAAAAGCGGACTACGCTGAGGTTCGTGTCCATGAAGGGGTCAGTACGGGTATCACTTATGTGGGAAAAGAGCTTGAAGGTATCGGTGAAAAAAGCTCTTTTGGCGGATGCGTAAGGGCGTTGGTAAACGGCGGCTGGGGTTTTGTCGCCTTTAACGATATAGAACATCTTCCTAAATACATTGAAATGGCTTGTGAACAGGCAAAATTCGTTGGAAAGAATAAAAGCCAGCTTGCCCCCACACCCATAATAAACGATCATACAAAAACGACAGTTGTCAATGACCCGGCGGAAATATCCTTGAAAGAAAAACAGTCGCTTTGCGACAAATACAACACGATCATTCTTTCTTCAAAACAAATACAGACGTCCAATGTCCGGTATCTGGATTCACACGGCACAGTGTTTTTCGCCAATACCGAAGGGAGCTTTATAGTGCAGGAAACGATTTTTTGCGGCATCTCTCTGCTCGCTATGGCAAGGGACGGCATGAACGTCCAGCAGGCATATCATTCCGTAGGAGACTTGCGCGGGTATAATAATGTATTAAAGATGGAACAGGAATGTGAGAAGGTTGCAAAACGCGCGGTTGACCAGCTTTCGGCAAAACCGGTGAATGGCGGCAAATATACGGTCATCATCGATCCCAAGCTGTGCGGCGTATTTGTCCATGAAGCATTTGGACACCTCAGTGAGGCGGATTTTATTTATGAAAACGCTCAATTGCGGGAGATCATGGTTCTTGGGAAGCGTTTTGGCTCCGATGCCCTGTCGATTGTTGATGACGGTACATTAGTAGGTGAAGCCGGATACAACAAGTATGACAGCGAGGGGACTCCAACGCAAAAGACGTATCTTATTAAAAATGGTATCTTAGCCAACAGGCTTCATTCGCGGGAAACGGCAGCAAAGATGAATGAAAAGCCTACGGGCAATGCACGCGCCATCAGTTATGGCAATGAACCCATCGTCCGTATGACGAATACCTTTATGGAGCCGCGTAATGATACCTTCGAAAAAATGTTATCGGAAGTTGATGATGGTATTTACGCAATCGGCGCCTTAGGGGGACAAACCAACACGGAGATGTTTACCTTTAGTGCGGAAGAGGCGTACATTATACGCAACGGACAGTTGAAAGAAAGAGTACGCGATGTAGTTCTTACCGGAAACGTATTTGAGACACTCATGAATATTGATGCAATTGGAAACGATCTTGAAATTTATGGGGGTATGGGAGGGTGTGGCAAGGGCGGTCAATCGCCTTTACGCGTCAGCGACGGCGGGCCTCATGTGCGAATACGAAATGTCGTTATTGGAGGACGATAAATGGATATAATGGAACTCCTCGCTTTTGCAACTAAAGAAAGCGCGTCGGATGTGCATATAAGTTCCGGCGAACCACCCATGATCCGTATCCATGGTGATATGAGAAAAATTGACATGCCGCCATTGATGAGGGAAGATGTGCATACGGTTTTGTATAATATTCTTAATGACCAGCAACGCAAGGCATATGAGGAACACTATGAATTGGATTTTGCCATTGCAATAACCGGCGTCGGACGTTTCAGGGTGAACGCCTTTCTGCAGAACAGGGGCGAGTCTATTGTGTTCAGAACCATTCCGGAAAAAATCCCGCTTCTGGAACAACTTAATATGCCACCTATTGTGGCGGAATTGACGAAAAAGGAGAAGGGACTCATCCTCTTAACAGGGCCTACCGGCAGCGGAAAATCCACCACGCTGGCGGCTATGTTAGACCTCATTAACCGGGAATATAAATGTCATATCCTTACCATTGAAGACCCCATAGAATTTGTCCATAAGTCCAAAAACAGCCTCGTTAATCAAAGGGAACTGTGGTCAAATACCCATAGTTTCGCTAACGCCCTGAGATCGGCGCTTCGCGAAGACCCTGATGTTATTCTGGTGGGAGAAATGAGAGACCTTGAGACCATATCGCTGGCGCTCACCGCCGCAGAAACCGGTCATCTCGTACTTGCCACGTTGCATACTTCCAGTGCGCCGAAAACGGTTGACAGAATAATCGACGTATTTCCCGCGGAACAACAACAGCAAATCCGCACCATGCTGTCCGAATCGCTTCAGGCGGTAATTGCCCAGCAACTGATCAAGAGAAAGGAAGGGCTTGGGCGTATCGCAGCGTTAGAAATTATGATCGGCACCCCAGCCGTAAGAAATCTGATCAGGGAGAATAAGATTGCCCAAATTCCTTCGGCATTGCAAACCGGACGCCAGCATGGCATGCAGACAATGGATCAGGCGCTGTTGGATTTGTGCAGGAACAGTCTTGTTTCCAAAGAATCAATCAGGAATTTTGTGAGCACCCCCTCTGCCCTGGACGGCATAAAGTAAATTCTCAGGGAGATTTTCCATGGAAATTAAAGATTTATTACAAGAAATGGTGCGTTTGGATGCTTCTGATATTTACATTACCGTTGGGTTGCCCCCTGTGTTCAGGAAGGAAGGGAACAACATTCCCGCCGGTCAGGAAATAGTAACGGGCGATGACACCCGCACCCTTGCCGAATCAATAATGAGCGAAAAACAAAGGGCAGATTTTTACGAACAAATGGAAATGAATTTAGCCCTGTATTATCCGGAGCTTGGACGTTTCAGGGTAAACATTTTTTTTCAGCAAAGGAATGTCGGCCTTGTCGTCAGGCAGATAAAGATAAACATTCAGTCTATTGACGATTTACGGCTACCCCAGGTATTCAAAGACATTGCCATGGCAAAACGAGGGCTTGTGCTGGTAGTTGGCGCAACCGGTTCAGGGAAATCAACCACACTGGCGGCGATGATTGATCACCGGAATGAGAATAATTCAGGCCACATAATTACGGTAGAAGATCCCATTGAGTTTGTGCACAGACATAAAAAATCTGTTATCACACAAAGAGAAATCGGACTGGACAGCTTGTCGTATCACAATGCACTGAAAAATACCTTGCGCCAGGCGCCGGACGTCATCCTGGTGGGAGAAATCCGCGATACCGAAACAATGGAGTCGGCCATCACCTTTGCGGAAACGGGCCATCTTTGTTTGGGAACGCTCCACGCAAACAACGCAAACCAGGCGATTGAAAGGATTATAAACTTCTTCCCTCCGGAACGGCACGAACAAATATACATGCTACTCTCGCTGAATCTGCGGGCAATAATCTCGCAAAGATTAATCCCCGCAAAAGAGGGAAAGCGGGCAGGCGCCTTTGAAGTATTGCTGGACACCCCAAGGATAAAGGATCTTATCTTGAAAAAGGAAATAGGGTTATTGAAGGAAACAATGGCAAAAGGGAATCAGGAAGGGATGATGACCATGGACCAGTCCTTATTTCATCTTTTAAAAAAGGGGGAAATAACTTACGAAAACGCTATTGCCTACGCCGATAGCGCGAATGATCTGCGTCTGCGTATAAAGGTGGAAGGGATTGAAGGTGAGAAAGAAGAAGGGCAGGCAGCACGTTTTAAATTAAAGTAAAAAAAATTTACAACTTAATCGAGGTATATGCATGAAAATAAGCATTATTTATAAAGAAGAGAATGGGTGGTATGTCGGGCACATACAAGAGTATCCCGAATTTGAAAGCCAGGGAGAAAATTTAGATGAATTAAAAGAAAATTTATTGGATATATACGAACAAAAAGGGACACTTCCCTTATTTTTCCACCAAATCAAGCAAGAAATATGGGAGGTGTCCTTATAATTTCATTTCAAGATTTAATGCCCCATGAGGGGATTTTCCATTGTAGCCTAAAATCACTCCAACTAGACTTGTCAATTCTTCATTTAACAAAATTCCAGTCCATTGTGTTTTTGTTAAGTCAGTCGCCATTATTCTCTTTTTTATTTGTTTGTCTACCGTACCTACCGTACATAATGACAAAGCTCACTTGCCGCTATGGAGTGCCAGCGGAATAGCGGTCTGGTGGAGCGCCTTGTTAGCCCAATAATTTATCGTACTCATCATGAGTTCCAATCCAAAACCATTGCACACCATCTGGCACTGGTACACCAAGTGCCCGATAATACAATCCAATACGAACGCTCCAATAACGACCTTTACATACCGATTTAAAATGCAACGACGTATGCATCGGATCTTCTCGTAGTAATTTGTAGTTACGGCGTGCAAGTTCCCTTATTTGCTGTGGTAGTGCCTCAAGACTACGCCAGAATTTGGATGATGCGTAGTGTTTCAAATTTCTCGTACCCTGCCTGCCTTATATTCGGCAAGTGCTTCCTCGGCAAGCGCATCAAGTTTCCCGGCTGCAGCATCAGCTTCTATTTGTGCATCCCATGCATCTGCATCAAACTCTGCAAACCAGCGTCTGAAATCAGCTAATTCGGTTTGCGAGAGTCGTTTTATATCATTTTCAATTGCCTCGACTGTTGTCATTGCATTACCTCCTCTCCTTATTTCAGGAATAATATCATTGCTTCACTATCGGGCTAACGCCCACAATCACCTGACAGCGGAAGCCGCAGGCTGTAGCTGGTCAGGTGCATTGTGATGTTGGGTAATTCGATCATTTTGGAAATGACTTGAAGGCGTCTCGCATAAAGTCAATGAATGACTGTGACCTAACATCAAAATCTTCCTTAGCCCTAAGTCTAATTCTGTCAGATTTTTGATTCCGATTCTTGACGAAGACGGTACTCGGCATGCCAAGTTTCTCAGCTAAGGTTTCGTCCGTATCAAATTTTTCAACTCCGAGGCGCTTGGCAAGATCATCGGTCTTGAAAACCCCTGCCTTGACGAGGAGATCTATTACAAGAAACCGCGGTTTTGTGTGCACGCATAGCCAGTTATAGTTGTTTACCGGATAGGCCACATAATATTTCTGACCCCAGCGGGGTACCTCAATTTCAAATTCTTCTTGAACGATCTGATCAAGGAGCAAAAGCATTTCTTTGGTTTTAGGGCTACATCGTTTTTCAAGGTGTCAAGATTTACCATCGGTAGACCAAGGCTGAGATTCAGTTCCGCGCTTTCCGACGGAAACAAATCGGCTGACCGTCATTGGTACAATGGTGGTAGGTTCAATAAAAAGATTGTCTCCCTCCTTGTAAGCCTGAACCTCAATCAATTTAATATCAACTGAGTGTTCGCGTAGCCATAAAGCGACACTTCCAAGCTTCTCCCTTACAGATGATCCAACGATGATGATTCTTTGTTCCGTGTTAATGTCGGGGATATAGTCGACACCGGATTCTGCGCAAAAGGATTCGAACATATCATTGAAGTTAAATTCAGCATCACCATTTTTCCAAAAATAGTTCCTTGCGATATTTTCGAAATCTTCAAAACGCCACTTTGATACATAGCTCGCGTAACGCAGACACTGCACATCGACTGGATCTTTGAGTTGACCCCGTTTCAGTTCTATAACAGCAATTGATCCATTAGAATCAACAGCAAGAAGGTCAAGACGGTCTTTGGTATCAGGAATAATTACTTGTCGCCCGAAGACCAGCAATGGTTCACCCAACATTGAAGGATCGCTTGCTATCCAATCTTCAAGATGTTCTTCTAGCAGCTTCTCTTGCTTAAACCTTGTCTCCTTAACCTTGATAGGACCTTTGGAGTTGTCCACAAATAACTCATACAAATATAAAGGCAGATTTTCATGGTGAGTGGAATTATACAATCATGCCCAAAGTGAATTGTTAGTCAGGGTAAAATAATTATTTGTATGAGTTATTTATGGACAGAGCCTTTGTCGGTAATCTTCCACAGTGCCATGTATGTTTATCCTTTCACCCAACAATGATTATACAGTCTGTATAAACCGACCTACAACCTATCGACTGGACTTTGGACACGTGACCACCTTTGTTCAAGACATGGGTGTAGATCATCGTCATACTCAGATATGATAGTAAGATGATAGAAAATTGTTTTTCCCATAAAATCGAGCACTAATAAAACAAAAATGAAAAAGATTTCAAGCTTTTTAATTTTTTCAACACAATAGACAAACAAAAAGAAGGGGACACTTCCCTTATTTTTCCACCAAATCAAGCAAGAAATATGGGAGGTGTCCTTATAATTTCATTTCAAGATTTAATGCCCCATGAGGGGATTTTCCCTTGTAGCCTAAAATCACGCCAACTTGACTTGCAAATGCCTTATGCCCTTCAAATGAATAAAGGGTCCGGAAAATTGACAAGTCAAGCTCTGTTGTCAATTCTTCATTTAACAAAATTCCAGTCCATTGTGTTTTTGTTAAGTCAGTCGCCATTATTCTCTTTTTTATTTGTTTGTCTACCGTACCTAACAAGGCGCTCTACTTGCCGAGGTAGCTGGCATTGCCGCGCACCCATGCAAGATGAAGTGAAACACCAGACCGAGAACTAACCGAAACCATGTTGTTTTCTGTTGCGCCGCCGCCCATGAGCGCCACAAATGCCGCGTAGTCTTGGAACCACTCACTGGACGGGCTGAACGAGTGAACCAGCATGACGGCATGAGCCGCGTTGAAACGTTGCGCCTCAATTATGGCCGACGCTGTGCGGTGCAGTAGCTGGTAGCGCGTGGCGTCTGGAGCTGAGGATAAGCCCAGCAGAGAGAGTAGATACGCAAGGCGCTCTGCTTTGCCGGGGCTGGACTCTGCCTGCCACTCTTGCATGGTCGGGCCGAACGGCTCTGAAACCTTGCCCTCTACCGCGATAGAAACGAGTTGGCCTTGTGAACGGGCCAGAACCCAAATGTCGTTTTGCGAGGGACGCGAACCACCGGGTAATGGAACCTGATGCTCAGGCAGGGCCAGCAATAGTTCTACTGCTGGAAATGTGGAAGACAGAACCGAACCCACCTCAATCGGAAAACCGTTGGCCTCTTGCCACGAATACGCGAGGGTGCGAGCGGAATATCCTTTACGCCAGTGATTGACTGGCTCAGCAAGAAATTGAGCCCACTGCTCCGCGCTTGAAGTTGGAATGTAAATTTTGTTCAAAGCGTCGCTCTCCTGTTTTTCAAGGGCTAACACGAGGCTGAGTTGCGGCGGGCCTAAGGAAGCACTGCACCAGCTAATTTAAAATAAGATCTGAGAGGGCACCAAACCCAGCCAACAAGCCGGAGCCCGCGGTCAACTCCAGCCGATGTTATGTGGTCGGAACTGACCTCGCTTCTTGTGTCTCAATTTCAGAGTAAATATCTTACTATAATTACTATATCTTACAAAAATTCAAGATGATTTTCCATCTCATCTGATTCGAGTACTTGATAAATTAGCATGAGTCCTCTTACAATGTCGCCAATTGGAGTACGTTGGTGAGCATACACGATACCGCTGTGTTTAACACCTCTTGAATGTAGCTTCAGAAAATCCTCATCTTGCGTAAATATGACTCTTCTTTCTTTCATGGCAAAAGCTATATGTTCCTTATCATCTGCGCCCAACATCCCAGCTTCTTTTGTCGTCAAAGCATCCACGCCTCGAAGTCGCAATCCTTTCACAACAGAATTGGATACATGTTCGTCTGTATAAAACTTAAGCTTTTTACTCATTTAATTTTTGCAATACTTTTGAAGGCGTTTTTTGACGTAATGCTTCTACAAAAGATTCACTCTCCTCAATCGATTTGTCAATTTCAGCGCGATGATCGTAGTAATAGGCCAAAGCAGCGTAAACATCGGCTAAAGTCAGATCATATTCAGCAGCAATTTCGTCTGCGCTACGTCCCAACAGTTCGTGCCAAAGAACAATATTTTGAACGGTAATACGATGTCCAGCTATTCTCGGCTTACCACCGGTGATACCTTCGGTAATCTCGATGTGTCCATCTAAAGTTTTCGTAATCATTTACTCCACCTCTCAATTAAAAATCCAAGAATCAGCACACAGAAAAATTTAACTACTTTAGTAAAGAATGGCAAGAAAATGTTCGGCTGACTACTATTTTATTTAGATGATCGCTGAATACCTGCCACATAACAATGATTATACAGTCTGTATAAAACGGCAAAAACAGACTGTTTCGATATGTATGAATATAGTGAATATTGTATAGGGACACTTCTCTTATTTTTCCAACAAGATCAAGCAAGCAATATGGGAAGTGTCCTAATTATCCCATTCAGCGTATTTTCACCTACTGTCGTTACGAGTGAACAAAATCAGGTAATTCGCCGCGAAATAACATCTGTAATGCCTGGCTTAAATTTACCCCATGTTTTCGGCAGGTCGAGAGATATAGCCAAAAGCCTCTGATTTTCTAAAAATATAGTGAGAATCGCCTGTATTTGCTGGTTTAAGTTTCGAAAACCTGACTTGTTTGACTATAACTACGGATGCGGCAGAAAATCTTCGCTCCGTCCAGAGAACAGAAACAACCAGATATCTTCTGCTGAACCTTCGTCATCCTGATATCGTTTTCAGCCCGATTGTTCGTGGAGGGAACGTGTTTATTGTCCATAAACCTCAGTGCATCATTCTCATACCCCCGTAACCGTTCCAGAAGATTCCTGGCCTTTATCCTTTTCACCCGTCCCCGCCACTACCATTCTTGCTATTCGAGACATGTCTCTGTTTATAGCATCTCGCTATCTATCGTGCCATGAATAAATAGGATGTGTCCCTATTATTAGGGAATGCTCCCCTTTTCAGTTTAAGGTCTGTGTCTGAAAAGAGAACGTTTTCTTCTTAATGCTAACGGTGGAGCAATAATTTCAGAAAAGATTATGGCATCCTTGGGTCCCTCTTTTTGGTGAATCTTGTAAGGATGTATGCCGGCTTGTTTTGGGCTTGTTTTTTTCTTATATGCCTCTTTTGATTCAGAGAGTGTTGAATGGATGCGTTGACCTTGTATTGTTGATTTGAAAACATCTTTTTCCGGAGCAGACTTAAGATGCCGATCTTCAATTACCGCACGGAATTCTGGTGTTTTCCGGGCTTCTGATTTTACTGCCCTGCTTTCGGCAGATTCATTTGCCATTGTTTCTGAATAGGTGGCCTGCCTCTGCCCTCCCTTTACCTTCTTTTGGGTTTGAACCGGTAGATGTTCATTTCCATACATAGTATCCAGTAAGTCTTGCCATCCCGATTTGCCTTGCTGTTTTCCCGAATTGATATCCCTGCTTTCTTCTCGCCTTCGAACATTATTCCCTGAAAACCTTTCCTGGGATTTTCTGTTTAAGGAGCGTTTTATTATGCCCGCCAGTAATATCACTACTATAAAAACAAACCAGATTAGTTGAAGAATATCGATTTCCATATCGCTTTCTCTTTAAACAGTAACGCAGAAAAAAATCAACTGCAAACAAGCTTGCCCATTTTACACGGATTCACCTATTCCGTTTTTGGTGAATCTTTCCCTGACTGAGAAATAGAATTTCTCATTTCAGTGTCTGATTGAATGTTTCGTAAATTGTAGTAGTCCAGAACACCAAAGTTGCCATCTCTAAATGCCTGAGAAATCGCCTTTGGTATTTCTGCCTCAGCCAGAATAACCTTTGCCCTGTTTTCTACATTGAGAGCGGACATTTCCTGCTCTCTGGCAACGGCCATTGCACGGCGTTTTTCCGCTTCTGCCTGTGCTACACGTTTATCTGCTTCAGCTTGGTCTGCCTGAAGTTTTGCACCGATGTTATCACCTACATCTATATCAGCAATATCAATAGATAATATCTCGAAGGCTGTTCCTGAATCAAGTCCCTTCCCTAGTACGGTTTTTGATATATCGTCAGGGCTTTCTAAAACTTTCTTGTAGGTTGCGGCAGAACCGATTGTACTTACAATTCCTTCACCTACACGGGCAATAATGGTTTCTTCTGTTGCGCCACCAACTAGCCTTTCAAGGTTGGCCCTTACGGTTACCCTGGCTTTTGCCTTAAGCTGTATACCATCTTTTGCAACAGCGTCTATAGTCCCTTTGCCTTTCTTAGGGTCAGGAACATCAATTACCTTCGGATTTACACTGGTTTTTACTGCATCGAGCACGTCTCTGCCAGCAAGATCTATGGCGCAGGCACGATTGAAATTCAATTCGATATTTGCCTTATTTGCGGCAATTAACGCCTGAACTACATTTAACACATGTCCTTTTGCTAAATAGTGTGCTTCCAGTGTGGGGGTATCAATATCAATTCCTGCCTTTTTTGCCATGATTCTACCGTCAACAATTATTTTTGCATTTACCCGTCTTAATGTCATACCGATAAGTTGTATAAGTGGCACAGGCGCTCCGGAAGCCAATGCCTGGATATAAATCCAGCCATACTTGAAAATAAAAAGCATGAGAATAAATATGATTATTCCGCCGACAATTATTCCCAGAAGGGCTAATTGCGCCTGAACTGCAAGAAGTGGAAAAGGTATCAATGGATATCTCCTTTATGGGTTAATGGGTTAAAAAAATGAGCACTATCTATAATATATTCTTTGTTACTTTTTTTATGAAAATGGCAAGAATTGAAAGTTATTACCTTAAATTATTGGTTACGGCTTTGCCGTGTTATGATCGAACCGCTTTTACCACAACCCTGTTTCCCCCGACTTCAATGACCGTAACTTTTTTGTTTTTCTCTATCATATCACCAACGGTCAGCACATCAACTCTTTCCCCGTTGATCAGGGCAATGCCGGATGGCCGGAGAGGGGTAAGTGTTATACCTTCTGCGAATAGTAAGTTTTTGAGAGATTCATTGGCTGAGGAAAATCCCTCCTCTGATTCATGTATTGAAAACATTTTAGAAAATATTTTGTACCAAAGTATCAGTAAAACGGGGGTGGAAAAAAGGCCGCATCCCAAGAGGAGATGACCTAAGATAGTATGGTTATTATGATACGACAGGACAATACTGGTAATTATGCAGATAACACCACAGATGCCAATAATCATACCGGGAACAAACATTTCTGCAATGACAGCGCCCATACCTATAATAAACAAAATTATTAAACCAATAGCTTCCATTTTAGTCTAAAACCCGGTTAAAAGTTAAAAGAAAGAGCACGTTATACTCCAAACGGGTTAAAATTTAACTTTTATTTTTGGCATAATTCAGGCTGCAAAGCTTTGTGTATGTGAAATTTAAGTCTTTTGGAAAAAGTTAAAATCTCAACCGTTTAGAGTATAGTATCTTCAGGTGGCGCTTAATGCGTTCGGGTTTTGAAACAACCGTATCAAACAGTTTTTACCACAATGCGATTTCCTTCTACTTTTACGATTTCCACTCTTTGTCCTTTGTCAATAAAATCTCCCTGTGTTACAACATCAAGAACCTTTTCACCTACTTCTATACGGCCAGACGGATGCAATGGTGTTATTGCTATGCCTTTCGTACCAATGAGGTCAGCATACGCTGGGGTTGTAACGTTCTTAAATCCGTACTCTGGTGTTTCGGCTGTTGTTAATATTAATCTCCTGAATATTGGAATCCCGGGCATATGTTTTAATAGCAACACAATTGCCAATGCGCTGGTAAGGAAACTGCCGATTATCATCAAAAGATTTTTGCGTAACTCTCCAGAATCAAATGGGGTGCGTGGGAAGGTAAAATCCTGAAAAGACAGTATAAGCCCTATGAATACGAGTATAATACCGGCAATTCCCGTTATACCAAAACCGGGTATTAAGAATATTTCAGCGGCTATAAGAGCGATTCCCAAAAAAAAGATAATTATTTCAGGCGCTTCTGCCAAACCCACCAGATATTTACTTAAAAAAATTGTTGCGAAACATACGATACCGATTAAACCTGGAATACCAAATCCGGGTGAATTAAATTCTAAATAGAGGGCAATAATGCCAATTGTCAGCAAAACAGGAGCAATCTTTTCCAGAAACCGTACCATCTCTTCCGACCAATTGGTTTCCAGTTCTGTTACGTCATTTTTGTTTACACCATACAAAGCAAAGAGGGCGTCACGGTCTTCAACTATGTGTCTTGCAAATCCGAATTCAAATGCCTCGCGAGTATGCATGGTAAGAAGTTTCCCCTCTTCAACGATAAGTTTCTTTTTTTTTATCTTCTTTTGATCCTCTTCACCCATCTCTTTCAATTCCCTGGAGCTTATATAGAAACCCTCGGGATTTTCCTCGGTTTCAATCCGGTAAACTTCAATCTCACTTGTGACCATAGCTTCTGCTAAGAGGACTGGATATCCGTTTTTTTCTGCAAATTTTCTGAATTTTGTCCTTAAAACAGTCTGTATCTTTTCTCCGGCAGATTTATACCCGCCTTCGGTCGTCGGTAAAATTGGTTCACAGTCACCGAGTTCCGCCTCAGGAGCCATAATGATGTCATTGCATGATAGTGCTATTAATGCACCGGCAGAAATTGCTTTATGGGAAATAAACGCTACTGTTTTTGCCTCTTTAAGGTCTGATATAAACTCAGATATTTCCATAGCTGCGTCCAGCCGTCCCCCAAAGGTATCAATATCAAAAATGATCAGGCCTGCATTTTTGTCTTTTGCGCTATCGACACGACGTTGAATAGAACTGTTTAATCCACCATCAATCATTCGATGAATTGTAATAACATATGTTGGTCTGTGTGTGGTATCTTCAACATTGGGAAGCTTATCATGGAATTGCTTCTCCTTTGTTGCTAATCCCTCCGGAGAAGAGAGAGTTTGATCGTAATAGATGGTGGTGTCATGATGCACAGTATTTTGCTGTACGTCATTCCTTTCCTGCGCGGGAATACTGCGTATGCAAAGGAGGAGAAATAGAACAGGCATGAATGCCTGGCAAACACTTTTACAATTTATCATATAAAGCTCTGGGTGAATTAATAGGAAAATTGCTTTTTTTACCAAGGGCGATATGAGAGCAAAAATTATTTATAAATTGTATCGTATTTTACCTTTCTTTATCCAGTGTTTTTATCTTTCTGCTGTATTTATAACCATTTTTTACTTTAAAAGTATACAATAGCGTCAAAAGGAAGTTTTTAAGAGAAGATTTTGCGGATACTGATAGGGAAACCGTAAAAAATAATTGCCTCTTACTAAAAAAAATATAGGATATTAAATTTTTAAATTCTGCCCGTAATGCCTCGGGAAAATAAAAGAGAAGTTGACACTTCCCTTATTTTTCCACAAAATCAAACAAGAAATATGGAAGCCATCCCTAATTTCTCTAATTTCTTCATTTATTCCTAATATGCTCCCATCTTAATATTAGGAAAAATAATTGATCCCATGTCTACTTTTTATATAGGAAAATGGAATGCATTTGTCATAAGCTCAAATAAGTACTGCATTTGATGTGCAATATCAAGGAAATTTTGAGGGAATGGGGCTGATGGCAGGAAAAAACCTCTTTTATCGTGATGAAGCGTTTTCTGAAATGAATTTTTTCAAAAAACCGCAAACGCTCTTTCCTGGGATGTGGTTTGTTCAGATATCGCCATCCGTACAATTTTTCATTTGACCAAGCCTGCGGAGATTGGGGACGACCTGTATTCCTGGTGGATCGTTACATATAAACCGCACCTTCAACCCTTACACGTTTGAAACACCATGTGAAACAGTATTATTAACCCTGTCAGGGGTTTTTCATAAAATTAAAGTGTCACAAAAACTTTTGATTGAGTTTTACTTACGCTTTTGTTTAAACTTGACACGAAAGCCTCTTTTGTTATAATCACCCGCTTCTTTTTATTTAATGAAAACATACCTTTTTTTTATTATATGAATGATCAAATATCCATGGAAACTGCTATTCAAAAAGCCGGTATACTTTTAGAGGCGCTCCCATATATTAAAAGATTCAAAGACAAGATTGTCATTATCAAATTTGGCGGAAGCGCTATGTCAGACGACAAGGTTCTCACAAACGTACTGCAGGACACGGTATTTATGAAAACGGTAGGCATGATGCCAATCCTGGTACATGGCGGGGGGCCACATATTAGCAGGGAAATGGAAAGAAGAGGCTTACGTCCGAAATTCGTCGATGGACATCGCATTACCGACCGCGAGACCCTTGAAATTGCAAAAACCGTACTTGTTGACCAGATAGGGGCTTCTATGGTTAAAAAAATCTCTGAAATGGGTAATGATGCTGTATGTGTATGGGAAGACGGATATTGCCCGATTACTGCTGAAAAACATTATATAGAAGTGAAGGAAGATGACGGCACCACAAATCAGCTTGATATTGGTTATGTGGGCAAGGTGACCTCTATCATCAGAGAAAGATTTTTAAGCTTATGCAGTGAATGTACAATACCTATTGTACCGCCTCTGGCAAAAGGAAACGACGGGGAAATATATAACATTAACGCAGATAGCGTTGCGGCATTTCTCGCAAAGGCGTTGGGGGCGGAAAAACTCGTGTTTTTGTCGAATACCCATGGTATTATGACAAGACCAAACGACGAAACTTCTTTTGTTTCCACTCTGCATGAGGACGAGGCACATTCGCTTATTGATAAAAAAATTATTAACGGAGGAATGCTTCCCAAGGTATTCGCCTGTATTGCTGCCGTAAAAGCAGGTGTTAAAAAGGCGCATATCATTAACGGACAAATACCCCATGCACTTTTGCTGGAGATTTTTACCGATAAAGGGGTGGGAACTCAGATTATTGTTTAACCACCGGTATTGCAGTTTTGTAACAACTTGTTTTTTAGAAAAAGCGAAACAGTTGCGTAGTTTTTTTATTTCCCATTTATCTGTATTTTTGAAATAATTCACTGTAATGAATACGCAAGAAATCCAAAAAATTTATGAACGCTACGTTATTCCCAATTACATAAGAAATCCGATATTGCTGGTAAAGGGGAATGGTGTGGAAATATGGGACGCTGAAGGCAAACGCTACCTTGATCTTTTTTCAGGTTGGGCTGTCAGTCTCCTTGGGCATTGCCATCCCGCGACGGTAAAAGCCATTCAAAACCAGGCGGCAAAGCTGCAGCATGCCCCGAACATTTATTACACTGAGCCGCAGGGCATGCTGGCAAAATATATCTCTGAAAAATCGTTTGGAGGGCAATGCTTTTTTTGTAACAGCGGTGCAGAGGCAAATGAAGCGGCTATTAAACTTGCACGTATTCATAACTCTGCGAGGGGAAAATACAAAATCATTACCTTCTCCGACTCATTCCACGGCAGGACGATTGCCACGGTAACAGCAACTGCACAACCAAAATATCACAAGGGGTTTGCGCCGCTTGTTGAAGGGTTCTCCTATGTTCCTTTTAATGACATGGAGGCATTGCGAAATGCTATTGACGACAAGACCTGTGCAATCATGCTGGAAACAATTCAGGGAGAGGGCGGCATTAATATCGCAACAAATGAATTTCTGAGGGATATAAGAAATATCTGCAATGAAAAAGGATTGCTGTTAATCCTCGATGAAGTACAATGCGGAATGGGAAGAACGGGCAAATACTTTGCTTATCAACATTATGGCATTGAGCCGGACATTATGACATTGGCAAAGGCGCTGGGCGGCGGAGTCGCAATCGGGGCTATGACGGCAAAAAAAGAAGTAGCCAAAGACCTCGTTCCGGGTAGCCATGCTTCCACCTTTGGAGGAAACCCCCTCGCATGTGCAGCAGGAGTCGCTGTGTTTGAAACCATTGAGAAAGAAAACCTGCTGGATAATACAAAAGAGATGGGGGAGTACGCCATGGAACAATTGCGCTTGCTAAAAACACAATGCAATATTATTAAAGAAATACGCGGTGTAGGTCTCATGATAGGAATTGAACTTGCTATAAACGGAAGTACTATCATTAAAGAGTGTATTCAGGCGGGTCTGTTTCTAAACTGTACCCATGACACGGTTATCCGGTTTATGCCCCCTCTTAACGTAAAAAAAGAACACATCGATGAGGGGTTGGGTATTTTAAAATCAGTCCTCTCAAACTATTAATGTGTCAAAATATTTTATGAAAAACAAAGATTTAATTTCTATTGCCGACCTGTCGCGACCTGAGATAGAAGAGATTTTTCAGGTTACTAAAGAGTTGAAAGACCTGCACATAAAGGGAGTTGAAGAAAAATGCCTGAGCGGAAGAATTCTCGGCCTAATCTTTGAGAAAAGTTCCATGCGCACACGGGTGTCCCTGGAAGTGGCAATTGTTCAATTGGGCGGTTATGCCATCTATCAAACACAAACTGAAATTAATCTTGGCAAAAGAGAGGCAATTAAAGATGTAGCAAAAGTGTTGTCACGTTATTTAAACGGGATAGCGATCCGCACATTTGGACATGACACGGTGCTGGAATTAGCAAAATACGCAACTATTCCCGTCATAAATGCCTTAACGGATCTTTACCATCCATGCCAGGCGCTCACTGATGTATATACGATTCTGGAAAAATTCAAGACACTGGAGAATATAAAGATAGTTTTTATTGGAGACGGAAACAACGTTGCAAAATCTCTTGCACAAACCTGCATAAAATTAGGTATAGATTTCCACATTGCCTCGCCAAAAGGCTACGAATTCGATGCGGATTTCATTTCGGAACTGAAACACATGGCGAACGGAAAAAACCTGCTTCACCTTTACCGGAATCCTGAAGAAGCGGCAGAGAATGCAAACGTTATTTATACAGACACATGGACCAGCATGGGACAGGAAGCTGAAGCAGAAATACGCAGACAGGCTTTTGAAAATTATCAGGTCAATGCTGCGCTTTTGAAAAAATGCGCAGACAATGTCAAGGTAATGCACTGCCTGCCTGCCCATAGGGGTGAAGAAATTACCGATGAGGTGATTGATGGCAAATGTTCGGTCGTATATGATCAGGCTGAAAACAGACTCCACGTTGAAAAGGCAATTTTAAAACTTTTATTAGTCAGATAAAACCATGAGAGTTGACAACCGCAAATACGATGAATTACGCCCTGTTACCATCACAAGAAATTTTACCAAATATTCTGCAGGGTCTGTACTTGTGGAATCGGGCAATACAAAAGTTATTTGTACTGCTTCAATAGAAGAATACGTACCGCCACACATTAAAAATACCGGCACGGGATGGATTACCGCTGAATATTCGCTATTGCCTGGCGCGACGCCTTCCAGGGTGCCAAGAGAATCCACAAAAGGAAAGATATCCGGAAGAACGCACGAAATTCAACGCCTTATAGGCCGCTCTTTACGGGCAATTTGTGATCTTACACTGTTAAAAGAACGAACTATCTGGATCGATTGCGACGTAATTCAGGCTGACGGAGGTACCCGCACTGCCGCAATTACAGGGAGCTATATCGCATTGGCAGACGCTGTTCAATGGTTACTCGATAAAAATGTTATCAAGGAAAATCCCCTCATCAATAGTGTCGCAGCCATAAGCGCAGGAATTGTAAATAATATCGCATTGCTGGATCTGTGCTATGCAGAGGATGCCTCTGCGCAGGTAGACATGAACTTTGTAATGACCGGCAGTGGAAAATATATTGAAGTACAGGGCACAGGCGAAGAATACGCCTTTGATGAAGATCAATTAGCAAAAATGCTCACATTAGCCCGTAAAGGAATTTGTGAGATAACTGAAATTCAAAAAAAGGCATTGGGAACGTAATAAACACGTTATAATTCATTGGAAAAGAAATGTGGTGCTTTTACGGTTGGTTACCATTTAATAATACGAAGAAGCGCAGGAGGTTGAAATGGGTTCATATGTAAACGAGATTCATTCAAAGACAATTGTTATTGCCACGCAAAATAAGAAGAAAAAAGAGGAAATATTAGCTATCGCAGGAAACATTCCGGGCATTATTTTTCGCGGTACCGAAGATTTCCCTTTTATTCCCGTGGTGGAAGAAGACGGTAGAACCTTTAGGGACAATGCGATTAAAAAAGCAACCACCCTGGCAAAGGCATGTAATACATGGGCAATGGCTGATGATTCGGGACTTGAAATACGGGCGTTAAATGGACGTCCTGGCGTTCTTTCAAACAGGTATGCAGGCCCTGGCGCCACAGACGAAGCAAATATCCAAAAAGTACTCTCTGAATTATATAACTTTACCGAAGAAAAACGTGCTGCCCGATTTGTCTGTTCCATTGCACTGGCAAGTCCGCACGAATTACTATTTGTGGTAGAAGATTACTGCGAAGGATTCATCGCAAAAGAACCAAGAGGTTCCGGGGGTTTTGGGTACGATCCTGTTTTTTTCGTACCATATTACAATCAGACACTTGCAGAGCTTTCCCAATTTTCAACATCGGTTAAGAATAAAATCAGCCATCGGGCAAAGGCATTGCAACAATTTAATGAACGCATAATCCCCCTTTTGCGCAGTAGATAATATAAGGGACTTGGAATTTATTATTCCGTAGCAGTCAACAGTCAACGGTCGGCAATCGGCAAATTGCAGACTGTTGACTGTTGATTGAGAACAAAAACAAAGAAATTACCTATAAGGGACTAACAACCTGATTTCAACCCTGAATTCCTTTCCAATACCGGTCCACAAATGACTGGATTTGACTGATCACCCCTTCCTGCCTTACCGGTTGAAAGAGATGTGCAAATCTTCCCTGTTCCCTCAAATATTCTTCAACCGGTTTAAATTTTTGGGGGATAATCGTATGGCTTATTTCGCCATAAACAGCCTCTTTCAATGCCCAAACGCCAGTATCAACCGCAAGCTTCGCAAGTTTTGCTGAATGTGACGGGTCGGTATGCCAGCCCGGAGGACATGGAGAAAGATTAATAAACAATTTTGGCCCTTTATAGTGTTTTGCCTTTTCAAATTTATTTATCAAATCCACCGGATGGGCGGGAGAAATAGTTGCAAGATACGGAGGTTTATGGCTTCTCCATATCTCAAAAAGATCCTTCTTATAAAATAACTCTCCCAACGGATTCATTTTCCCTGCCGGGGTAGTGCGCGTATTGGAAGCAAATGGCGTTGCTCCCGAAGATTGAAAACCGGTGTTGCCATATGCCTCATTATCGGAACACAGGTAATAAAAATCTACATTCCTATAAAGAGCGCCGGAAGTAGATGCGAGTCCAATATCATACGCAACACCATCTCCTGTTAATACGACTACCTTCAAATCTTCATCGGGATTTAACCTTCCCTTTTTTATCAAAATATCAAGGGCGTCCCTTATCCCTTGTGCCCCGGCAGGGGCGCATGCCATTGCCGTATAAAGCCACGAACTCCTGAACGGCGTGTAAGGATAGACAGACAAAAGGTATCTATTCAGCGTATTTTCACCCACTGTCGCTACGAGCTAGCAAAATCAGGCAATTCGCCACGGAATAGCATCTGTAATGCCCGGCTCAAATTTACACCTTGTTTTCGACAGGTCGAGAGATAACTCCGAATGCGGCAGAAAATTTTCGCTCCCTCCAAAGAACGAAAACAGCCAGATATCTTCTGCTGAACCTTCGTCATCCTGATATCGTTTTCTGCCAAATTGTTCGTAAAGGGAACATTTTTATTGTCCATAAACCTCAACACATCACCCTCATACGTCCTCAATCGTTCCAGAAGATTCCGTGCCTTTGTCCTTTTTACCCTCCCCCTTTTTCCCTTACGGTTCGTTTCATCAGGAGGAGGGCTTTCGGCTTCTGCGTTTTGGAGTATCTTCCTATACCTTTGCCGGTATTTTTCTGACTCATCAGTTCCCAGCATTCCCCCGGCATCACTCGTCGCACGGTTTATCTCTTTAAGTAATGCTTTCATCTCTTTCGCCCACTCCTGCTTATTATCATCTTCCCACACACCATCCAATTCCCTCAAGTGGTGTGCATTACACAACGCATGCGTACAGTTGCTATAGGTGTAATACGACTTCAAATGGTCGTGGCAAAGAATCCCCTTAAATTCAGGTAATATCCCGATACTATTTATCGCTTCTGTTCCACGTCTTTCATGCGGGAAAAAGTACGTCCACAAACTATTGGATGCACTGTGCAACCAATACCTGTCTCCATTCTTGTTGATACTAGTTTCATCCACATGCATCACCTCTGATTTTGCAAGTTCTTCCCTGGCTCTCACTTCGAAGGGTTCCAATGACTCGTAGGCTTCCCTGTTAAAGTTGTAAACAGAACCTTCACTCAGCGGTATCCCAATCTGTCCTTCAAAATACTCCTGTATCCTCTTGTAGGGTATCAATTGATACTGCGACATATAGACTGCATGCGCTTTCAAATCCGGACCATACTGCACCGCCTTTGTTACCCCTTCCGGAAATGACGCTACAATCCGGTTCCCTTTCGCATCCTCTACTACCTCTGCACGATACTCCGTTACTACACGCGAAATCTTTATATCAAACACCTGGCGTGCTTCGTAACCTACCACCTTGTATTTGCTGCGCGGATACTTCCTCCGGTCTACTTTTATTACTTCCACCTCATCAGGATTGTCTACCTTTTTGAGCGTTACTCCATCACGGCCCTTTTGCCCGCCTGCCTTCCTTTCACCCTTCGCCTTGCTTTCTTTCTTGCGATTCGGATCGCTTGAGGGAGGCTTGCTGCTGTTGCGGCTGTTCCGGTTCAGACGTCCTACCAGCAGTGTTATCAATAATACCAACAACTCTATCATTGACCTCACCGCCGGTGACAGCCCTTTCTCTTCTGAAAGCAGCTTCTCTACTTTTTGGAGTGTTGCGTCTACGTCTATATTCTCTATCGTCAATGGATGATACCTGTATATATAATTAGCCTGAAATTATCTACTGCATCTATTATACTGCAGGTTTTTTCACCCTTTTCTTTCGCTCTATAACACACCACAAGGGCTCGAAATTCTATAACTGAACAGACCCCACACACGTCTCTATGCACGGCATCTTGCTGCCTGGTTTTAACGCATTTACAAACATATACATACACTACCAGGTAAATTGCTTGTTTGTAACATTTCTGCTGTCAAGCAAATTCTAAATTATTTTCGCTGAATAGTTACTATTTTTAACTGCGGCGGTAAATAACAATTGTACATGCGCCTTAAGTTTTGGAATATTTATAATAGCATCAACATCTAACGCCTTTCCGGAAACCGTTAAGTTAAAGGTCTTTGTCCCGCATTGCGCTTTTACCCTGCGTGCGTTATCAAGCTCGACAATGTCGATTCCATGTTTTTCCGCAAATGTATCAAGCTTCAGACGTCTGACAATCTTTGACACTGCCCCAAAAGCAGGACTGTCTCCAATTATTGGCGTTGCTCCAAATTCTAATAGTTTTTCCGCTATTCCCTCGATAACAAGCGGGTGGGTGACCGTACAATCGCCATAGTTACTTTCTTTCAAAAAGTTCGGTTTCAGGAGCACTTTTGCCCCTTTATTTATTACATTGCCAAGGCCGCCAAAAAAGTCAAACGTTTGCGCAAGAGCAATAGAAATCTTTTCCTTGTCATAGACCTCGCATCGAACAACTGAAACCTTTGTTATCTTTAACATGAAATAAAGATTAGATAGTTTATGGGGACATTTTTACCGGTTACCATGCGGCTATTTACGGAAGGATAGGTAATAAAATACCTCATAAATTAAGAACTCTCAATAGGTTGAGGTAAACACCTCCCCTGCTCCCTTTATTAATGTGGAATACTGTACAGTCGGCAAATTGCAGATTATGGACGGTGGAAGGTAGAAATTATTATAAAAAACACAACTTATTGAGAAGTTACATAAATTACTCTTATTGTGATGAATTATCCTATACTATACTCAAGGGGTTCACAAAATGTGATTTAAGAAATGCTATAACTATTTATGTCAACAAAAGTTGAATCTAATTTTAGAAATCCCTATTTGTGAGCTCTTACAGTATAATTCCCTATGGATTTCCCATGTAGTTTATTATTTTTTTGCTTGCAATAGTATATTATTTTATCGCTATTCTCAGGGTATTCAAGTCATTCTTCTTTTTATTCCTTTTGATAGTTTTTTGAGTAACTATTCAACGTAATATATTAAATTGCAGAAACACGACTCGTTACCAAAAACCCCTGTTTGGGAATGCCTGCATTTGCGTTGCGCTCAGACAGCTTGATGGGTAGCACTGATAATCTTGTTTGTCAGTAAAATTGCTTCAACTCATAACAACACGGACAAACAGAGTTTGTCCGTGCCACCTATTACGATGAATTTTATTGTTCTTCTTTCGAGAACCTTATTTGTTGTAACACTTTAGTTTTTTGAAACCGTAGGGGCGAAGCATTTGCATGTTTGGGCATGAACGCATGTATGCCAGTTATTGCAAATGCTTCGCCCCTATATCGTGCGGCAAGACAATGTTATTATTGGAATTTTTCAAAAAATTAAAATGTTAGTATTTGTTTGACCATATTTATGGACAAGTTCCTAGGCGAAAACGTCAACATTTTTACCAACACCATCAGGATTAGTTGCTCCCTTATCTGTCCGCACACTTTCAGAATCCCCAATAAGCTTTAAAATTGTAGCGCCTTCCGTTTTCATTGACTCCATGGCTTGTTTTGCCATAACCACGTTATTCGACATGCTTTGCGCAAGATTTGTCAACGTATTATCCATAATAATCTCCTTTTCACCTCCTAAGTGATATCAAATTTTGACCAAACTATCTTATCGGCAGCAGCTTTTATTACTAATCAACCCTTTTTAATAGTCTGCAACATTCCCAAAAGGAAAAGCCTCCCAACCTCTCTTTCAAGAGGTTGGGAAAGGTTTTTTCCTTTCTCTACGATACCTCTAACCGAATAAAATCTTTGATTAACCATTCAAATTTAATCTCAATCCTACGATTGTTCATTAGCGTCGATTTTTCCCTTTTCCCTTGTCCTTGCCTTTATCGCCATCATCATCGTCTTCGTCTTCATCGTCGTTGTCATCGTTTTTTCCCTTCTTACTTCCCTTCACCTTAACGGTATCGCTTCCCTCGAATTTTGTACCATCTGATAATTCCCCTGTAATGGTAAATTCAACACTTTGTGATTCACTTGTTTTTAAATCTAAACCAACTTCTAAATCACTTATATTAAACTTGACCTTAAGTTTATTCTTTTTTTCATCACAATCAATTGCAACAGCACCTTCACACACTACTGTTTCACATACTATATCTTCGATATTATGCGTGGAAGGTAGTTTTATATTGGCAATAAACTTACCGTTACTATTAAGATTTATCGTCTTTGACTGGAAGCTCACATATGCCTCTATTACAGAAGGCGTCTCGACTGGTGTTGATGTGGGAGTTGCAGAAGGTTCTGTTGGCGTTGCCGCAGGCGTGGCAAATGACGTTGGTGTAGGCGTTATTTCGGCATCAGTAATCAAACCTCCCGGAACCAGCAATTCAACATCATCCCCGGATATCTCTGCCGAAACTTCCAAAACAGAGGTTGAGTATGGCGCAACAGTTGCGGTAGGCGTCACAACGGGCGAGGTGGTTGCAATTGGAGATGCCGTTGCAACAGGAGTTGGAGAACCTGCCGGCAAAGGAGAAGCAACGGCAATGGGAGAAGGCGTTGGGGTTCCTGTAGGGGAAGCCTTTTCGTTAATAACGACGCTTACAATCTCCACTTTATCGCCTGATTGAAGAACAAGGGCCATATCCTCCAACGCAATTCCCTCTTCAATCTCAAATGGAAATTCATATGGCTTTGCGATATCGTTCACTTCTGTTTCAATTACCAAGGCACATGTTTTATTGGCATACAGTAGTGTATCAAGATGTATTAAATTGGATATTGATAATTTTACTTTTCCATTTTTGTTTATTTCAACACTTGCATCTAATTTGTCTCCATCAAAAGCGCTTGAATCACTGACGGTAAGGCTGGTTTTATAAAGGGTATCCGCTCCAGCCCCCTCCACTACAAACGACAAATAAATACCTGTAAATACAATCGTCCATACACTTAAAACTAATTTCCTTTTCATCATTTTACTCCTTTCCAAAAAAAATTTCTCTAACAAAAACAACAATTTTATACCCATTGTAAAATAAAAAAACCCAAGACAATATGCCACATATGCCTTGGGTTTTGGGTTATCTTAAAAGCCTATTGAAATCTTGAACCTAATCAATAAAGCATCACATTTTATAAAAGGGATTCAACCGTAAGTTTATAGCTAAACCTTTTACAAACAAAATACTTACCGGCTCAGCGCCTGATCAATAAACAGCTTTTACACCATTATAGGTGGCAACCTGGCATTCTTTCCAAAAAATAAGACCCATGGCTTTGCGTCCCAACCTCACGATTGGTTTGCCTTTGTATGCACACTTTTACCAAAATACATTAATTAGTCAAGAAAATTATCGCGGTTTGGCAAAAAAAATATTTTAAAATATTTGTAACTCTTTAGTCTTTTTAAAAAGACTTTAACTTTTATGTTTACAACACACATTCCGACACCGAGGGAGGATGTGTGCAGTAAGCATAGCAACAGTTCAGCCGGTTTGAAATGTATGTGGAATACAACTTGGTTAAGAAATATTTACGGTCTCACTCGAAACCACTGGCTGGCTAATAGTACCGGTTTGATCTCTGTAACCACAAAAAAGTCACACTGCTTAACTCCTTATTGTAAACCTCTATCATCCCCCTTTTCTCATGAATGCTCAATCTGTGTAGATTTTTTTTAAGCCATTCGTTCTCCACCTTCAATTTCCTTATTTGCCGATACAACTCATCTATTACTTTCTCCTTCTCTCCGACTAACTTCGCCTCCTTCTCCTGAAATATCCCACCTAATCCTTCTATCGCTCGTTTACGCCATTTTGCTATTTGCGTCCTATGCATTTCGTACTGTGATGACAACTCTGCTAGCGTTTTTTCATCCCTGATCGCTTCTAATGCCACTTTTGCCATAAATTCTGTATTAGAACTCTTTCTCATTTTTCAGACCTCCATTGTTATTCTATCCTACCCAAAATGCATCTTAACTACTGGTCTGAAAATGCCAGTCAATTATAGTTCGCAAAGATATCTGCAGCGGTTGATGAACTCTTAACGAAAACAATACGGCGCAATGGCAACCAGCTTGTTGAAAACCAAACAGCGTTTACTCCCCATAGCCTTGATTGAAATGTTATGCACTTGTTTTATTAAATGAGTGGACTTTATTTTCAATTCTGTTTTTTCCGCTCGCTTTTATTGTGTACATGAGATTATCAGCTTCTTTTATTAATTCATTCAATTTGCAAGATTCGGAGCATGTGACAAGGCCTATGCTAAAAGTCACCGGCCAATTATTTTCATGCACCATATCTAAAAGAGCATGTCGTAATTTATTTAAAGCTGTAATAGCACTTTGAGCATTTGTTTCTGGCATTAGAAGTGCAAATTCATCACCTCCGAGTCTCGATACTGTATCAATTGATCGAATGTTTTCTTTTATTGTGCCAGCAACTACTTGCAAGAGTTTATCACCGGCACTGTGACCAAGGGTATCATTTACCTGCTTAAAATTATCGATATCAATATAAGCAAGTGACAATGTGTGAATAAATCTTGCAATTCGTTCTATTTCTTTTGTAGCTATTTCATAAAAAAAACGCCTATTAGCCACTCCCGTTAAAAAATCGTTTCGCGCCATAGATTTTTCCTTATTTAACAGATTTCTGACTTTGTCAATGGAGGAGGTAACAATTAAGAAGAACCCTAACCGCATAATCGAGTTCCAGACAGGAATTATATAATGCGAATATGCATGACCAGAATTGATGTCTGCCAGATACCATGTTATTGCACTGAAAACAGAGATTACGACTCCATATCTTCGCTTGGCGAACCACGTTGCCATTAGCACAGGCAACAGATAAAAAATTGAAAACGATATCTCGGAACCTGAGGCATAGTCTATAATGCCAAGAAAAACAACCAATAAAGAGCTGCTTGCTGCGATTATTATTTTAGGCATTCTATCCATATATTTCAACAGTAGTTTCATCTTATGGCTCACCTAATTGGCAGTTTGTTTTTTGCATAACAATGACGTAAAAAGAGAAGTAGAGTGTCGGGAGGTGAAGGGTATTATAAGTTTTTTTTATACACTTCACATATTGATTTAATAGTAAAGAATCCAACCGCAGGTAATTCAGGAGACACCATACATAATTCCTGCGCTAAACTGTCCACTTTGCGCATGGATTTAGCCCAGGAATTAAAGTCCCCCTCTTTTCCGTAAAAAGTTGTAGCACGAAGCGATTGCTTCGTGAGTTATTTAATAGAAGCGATACGCTTTAAAGTCCCAATAATGCGTCAACCTTATTGCATAGCTGTTTTACTTCATTAGCAGATTTTTGTAAAGCAACGGACTCTTTTTCGTTGAGCTTGATTTCAAAAATATCTTCAACCCCATTGGATCCAAGTATTACCGGCACACCAACAAAAAGATTATTTATTCCATATTCTCCTTCACACAAAGCGGTGCATGGCGCTATCTTTCGTTTGTCTTTTAAAACAGCCTCAACCATTTCCACAACGGCTGCCGAAGGGGCGTAAAACGCGCTACCGGTTTTCAGCAAATTAACAATTTCCGCGCCGCCATTTCTCGTTCGCTCAACAATTTCATTCAATCGTTCCTGTGGAATTAATTCTTCAACAGGAACGCCGGCAATAGTGGTATACCGGGTGGAGGGCACCATAGTATCCCCATGCCCTCCAAGGACAAATGCATGGATATTTTCAACGGACACACCAAGCTCCATTGAAATAAAAGCGCTAAAACGCGCAGCATCAAGAATGCCTGCCATTCCGATAATGCGACGCCTGGGAAATTTGCTGATTTTGTAAGCCACATATGTCATGGCATCCAGTGGGTTAGACACTATGATAAGAATGGCATTCGGCGAGGTCTTTGCTATGTTTTCAGTAACTCCTTTTACGATACCCGTATTTATTTGTAGCAGGTCATCCCTGCTCATTCCTGGTTTTCTCGACACACCAGAGGTGATAACTACTATATCCGAATCCTTTGTTTCTTCATACCCGTTCGCACCGGTGATTTTCGTATTATATCCATAAACAGGACCTGCCTCCAGGATGTCCAAGGCCTTTCCTTGCGGCATATCCTGCACTATGTCTAAAAGTACCAAGTCTCCGAGTTCCTTTTCTGCAAGGCGTTGTGACAATGTGGCTCCGACATTCCCTGCGCCAATAATGGTTATTTTTTTTCTGGCCATAAATATACTCCATTGATTTTCATGGTGTGTGAATAAGTGTAATTACGAATCCCGCATTTCGTGTTTGTTTGATTTCGGCTGTGCCGGCTTAGATGAAATCCGAAATACGAAACACGAAATACGAGACAATTTCTAATGACAAAATAATTTGAAATTCTAAACAAGTACACCTTTCGTATCCCGCATTTCGTGCTTCATATTATTGTAAGTTTTGGATTTGTTTTGAATTTTATGCTTTGTTATTCGGATTTGTTTCGTATTTCGTACTTCGAATTTCGTATTTTTTATATATTGCTTGTTTGATTCCGGCTGTGCCAGCCTAAGGGACAGGTTGACTATAATGCCTCTGGGCTAAACACCAGAAAATACTGGTAAGGAAGGAGTAGGTCATATTTCTTTTGTAATGTAAACCCCGCCTGTTTTAATTCGTTGATAACCAATTCTTCCGGCAAGCGGATATTGATCGGTGGGCCAATGGGACTCTCTTTGCTAAATTCTATAATTGCTAGCCGGCCTTCGGGTTTCAGTGATGCTTTCACTTTCTTCATGAAATCGACAGGATGCGCTATTTCATGGTATATGCTTAGCAAGATTGCCGTGTCAATACTATTTGCAGGCAATAAGGGGTCGTCCATGCCGCCCAGCACGAGACGAACTGTTTTTTCATCTTCCGCATTTAATCTGTTTTTAATGTAATCAAGCATTTCTTGTTGTATATCGACGGCATAAACAGTCCCGGTTGGTCCGGTACGTTTTAAGAGTCTCATAACAAGGTATCCGGAACCGGCTCCAATGTCAGCAACAACGCTCCCTTTTTTGATTTCCAGCGCATCCAGCAGTAATTCCGGTTTTTGCCAGACATCACGTTCCGGATTCTCAAGCAGCGGGATTTTTGCAGGACTGAACAGTTTGCCGGGACGCTCAAGTTGTATGGTATATTGGGCGTGCATTTCACGGCAAAAAAACACTATTCCCAAAATAGCAATGAGAGAGAGTAGTTTGGTTCTTTTTTCACACATAAACTAGTTTTCCTCCTTTTCGTTTTTTTCTTTCTGTTCCTGTTTATCTAACCGCAAGATGAGCCAGATCGATGCGCCAATGGCGAATGGCAGCAATATGTATTGAATAATCTCTAGTTTTGACCGTGGATATGGCGTTATTTCCGGGAGGGGAGAGGAAGTTTGAAATTGTTGCGGTTGTTTGGCTTCCTCTGTTTGATTACTTCCCTGTGTTGTTTGGGCGTAAATGAAACTGCCGGAAAACAAACTGCCCGTTAGCAGAAAAAAGCACATTAAAATCAAAACTTTTTTCATAATGAAACATCCATAAACTTTAGTCACAAATTGGGATAAAAATAAATAATCCACAATCAGGACGCAACGCGTGGTAATAAGCAAAATAATCGTAACACTTTAGTTTTTTGAAAAATTAGGGGCGAAGTATTTGCTGCAAATTGTCATAAAAGCATTCATACCCAAACGGGCAAATGCTTCGCCACTACACTATGCGGTAAACATCGCTATTATTAGAATTTTTCAAAAAACTAAAGTGTTACAAATAATTTCATTTCTTAAATACAAGTTCTTTGTAAATATCAAATTCTCTTTTCGCCTCTTCGTGTTTGCCGAGTTTATTATATGAATCTCCCATCAACAAGCGCACATTGGTGTTTGCAGGGTTTAATTCCGTCAGTCTTTTGCAAATTTCTAAAGATTCACCGTATAATCCACTTTTATTATATGCAAATCCAAGATTGTACAGCGCATCATGATTTTCAGGGTCAAGGTTTAAAACTTTTTTAAACGCTTCAATGGCTTCATCAAATCTCTCCATCATATTATATGCTACGCCGATATTGTAATACGTTGGGACATGATTCGGATTAATGGTTAATGCCATAAGGTATGCTTTTACTGCTTTGTCAAACCTGTTTTTTTCTCCATAAATACATCCCATATTATAGTAAACATTGGCATTGCCTTGATCAAGCGAGACATATTTTTCAAAGGTAGCAATGGCGTCATCGGCCATGCGGTTCTTGTAGTAAAGAGTTCCAAGTTCAAGGAGTGCTTTTGCGTCGCGAGGATCTAATTCTATCACTTTTTTGAAGTTTGCAATCGCTTCGTTTGCTTTGCCCGATTTAGTATATGATAAAGCAAGCATCCTGAATGCTTCTTTCATCGTCGGATCTAAACTGACCGCCAGACTAAATGCTTCTGTCGATTCGTTTATCCACCCCTGCTGAAAGAGTTCACATCCTTTGTTGTAATAATCATTTGCCGTGAGTGGTTTTCCCTGAATAGGTTGTTCGGCTTGTTGCTTTTCTGGAGGAATTGATTTTTCTGTTGTTTCCGGCGCTTGAACGCCTGCAATGGCATTTATGTCCAAAGGAGGCCTTGTGTCCATTGTAACCGCGTAAGGAACTGGCGTTACTGCAACTGGTTCTATTCGTTCTATTTCAATTATTTCCGTTAAAGGGCTTTCTTTTTTCCCGCAGCCCGCATTGACCAAGACAAAACAACAGGCAAAAAAAAACGCAGAACTGAAGATTGGTTTTAACCACGAAAGAAATTCAAAATGGCAATTTGTTTTTTTCATGTTATTTTCCCCGAATTCCTTTTCAAATAATTAATAATGCCGCCGTTCTTATGGCATTTTAGTTTGACAAGTTGAATTGTCAAGAAAATTAGCGCTTATTATGAGGCGATTATACTGTAACTGTCATTCATTAGTCATTGGTCAACAGCCGATTGCCGACTGCAGAAGCAAGCATTAAATATTTTGCCAAAAAGCACGCACTGACGAATGGAAGTGTGCAAAGAAATTACTGGATTTGTTCGGTGCAGTCTATGCTATTCTATGATTTCTTTTCTATAAAGGCAACCGCTGTTAAGGTCGAGTTAAGAACCGCACCCTTCACTGCCGTAACACCTAATACTTTAATTCTGAGATTGTCAATAAAAAGTGTTTTGTCGTTATCATATTCGATATCATAGAGAAAATTCCGCAATTCTTCCGTACTTGCGATATCGCTTATTTCAATATTAATTGATAATGCTATGAGATACGGATTCTTATTGATGATATTTCTCTTTAGTGCAGTGCTTCTCGATACCACCAAACCGTTTTTTTTCGCAATATTATTTACTATCTCCTGCAATTTTGCAGATGCAAGTTCTTCCGTCTCCTCATAAAAAAACTTCTTCTTCATTTTTTCATAATATTGTTCCAACTCACTCAATCGTTCTTCGTATCGTTTTTTATTTGCAATAAACGAGTAACTCTTCTCCAGCAGTTTTTCTTTCGTTTCTAAACTCTGCTTCGTTTCATTGATTGATGTAAAGAAGGGGGTAATTATTGCCCTATCGATGACAATATAAAAGAGAACGAGTATTGCACCAATCAGCAGAACTCTTTCTCGTACTTTAAATCTTCTCAATACAGCAATCAGTTTTTCCATCACTACTGCCTTTCAACCTTACCCTTTATCCGGAATTTCTCCCTCCCGCTCTGCGTTTTGGTAACAGGAGATGCTAAACCAATCGCTGATAAAAGAGGTGAATTTTCCAGAATGGGTATTAAATGGGTGGAAGATACCGCATCACCCTCTATCTCAAACAGATTATTATCTATTTTAATGGTTTTAGCCCAGGCGTCGTTCGGCAAAATTCTCGCTAATTCCAGGATAATATCAATTCTTGGAATGTATTTTTCGCTGATTTTGTCAACATTAATCACCGTATTCTCCAACAACTCCATCCTCTCTTTTGTATTTTCAACAATCTTTATCTCTTTTTTTAATGATTTAATTATTGAATCCACGGTTTTTATTCTTGTAAGGTTATTCATTTTCTGAATATAGGGTATCAAAAAAATAAACAATATTAAGAAGCCTGTCAAAAAACACATTGCCGATATTTGAGGATTGCGTTGTTTTCTCTTTAACTTAATTAAGCTTATATTACACGGATAACCAGAAACGCCATAAAGCGCTGCGCCATATGATTCTGCATTCTCATCCATCCGTTTTGTTTGAACAGAATAGTCTTCCGGCAAAATTGTATCACCGTTATTTATATAAAAAACTGCTCCGGGAGCATTCGCCTTTACCTGTTTTGTCAACTCATCCAGATTCTTCACAATCGACGATGACCTCAGGAAACTATTTTTATACAGGCTGTAGCAGTAATCCTTTTTATTTTTATTAACAACGGCAACAGCGCCTCGTTTGTCTGCTATGAGAGGAATAAATGCGAAGGGTGTGATAATAACCCGAGATGGCATTATTTCGAGAGCTTTCAAACGCAACAATATATCATCCAATGCCTCTTTTTTTACCGCAACAATGAGTACCTTTGAATTGTGCCGGTTGCGGGAAAGCAAGTGAATATCAAAATAAACATCTTCGTTATTAAAAGGAATAAAACTATCTAACTGATATGATAACGCTTCCCGTAATTCTTTAATATTTGCATAGGGAAATTCTATTTCTCTGATAATACATAATTCTCTGGGCACGGAGAGGATTATCTCTCCGGCAAATTTCTTTTGTTGCACTAAAATGGGTTTTAATTGCTGGCTATCTTTAATTAAAAAATCTTTTACTACAAACGTTTCATACGATAATTTGATTAGTTTCCTGGAAACAAACGTAATAACAAGATCATCCCCGTGCAAAGATAAACCAGTGCCACTGGGGGAAAAGACACCAACAAACGGAATCCTACTCATAGCATTAGTCCTTAGGCGATTTTCTGAATGTAGGGCGAAGTGCAACTTCGCTCATAACGAAGCAGGCGCTTCGTTCTACAATTTTAAAATTTTTATATACCAAAAATCCACCAATAGTGTTTACAGGAAAGGTGGATTCGCAATCGCTTAATCCACCCTATATCTGTGGTTTAAATATCTTTTTATCGGTCGGAGGCTTCGCCAGACACTTATTAATCAGGATATACCGCAATAATAGTAAAATCACCGCTGCCTTTCCGCACAATCATCTTGTAAGAGCCATAAGAGTTTTCTGATTTTTCAGGGTGCGAAAGAGCATTAATTGTCAAAAAACTTGAATCGTACACGGTTAAATATTTCGTCACTTCCTGAAAGGATTTGCCTATGACCCCATACCCTCTGAATAATTCCTTTAAATCTCTGAATTTTTCTATTTTCCCGTTTTCATCTCTATATTGAATAATCGCATCAACTATTTCCGGTGAAATGTCGGGCACGGAAAGCAACACTTCCTTAGAAGCAAAATTAACATTAATTTTGCCGGCTCCATAGATGGTTACATGCTCCCGTAATAATTCAAATACTTGCGGGGTAACGCCCTTTACTAATGTTAACTCTTCAATTATCTCAAATGCCCCATTTTTCGGTTCGTAAGGTTCAGGTAATGAGCTGTAGTAATTTTTTTCTGCTCCGTTTACATGGTGCAAATCATCCTCATCCACCCAATCCAAAATAGAATCCGTTATAATTTCTGCTGCATGTTCTTCGATCTTCAGGGCTAAAAGGAATTTAATAAAACCCTGTTTCGTCTCATCAGTAATCTTATTTATGTTTATTTTGCCGCTTTCATCGTGAATATGCACATCACAATTCCTATCCCCTATCAATACAGAATACGGTTTATTGCTTGGTACCCATTGGCGTACACTTTGTCCCTTCTTCTCTTTCCCGCGCGGCTTTTTTTTATTATCCTCTGTTTTTTTAACCTGTTTTTCCGGGAGCAATAGCATTTTTATCGCATAAATACATGCCCCTCTGGCAGCATAAACATTTTTTATACGCTCAGTAAACGCCAATTCGGTTTTTATCGCAATACCGGTATTACGGGTAAAACTTAATGCGATAAATCCTATAACTACTATTGTCCATAGGCTAAAAACGAGTACATAGCCATAATTGGAGTTATAAGCGTTTGTTCTTCCCCATTTTTTGTTACCGTTAGTTTTATTGCCTTCGGGATTTTCCCTATAATTTTTCCCTTCCATACTGCTTTCACGCCTTCTTTACTATTATCACTCTGTTGAGAAGGAGACACTTCCCCTCCTGCAATATCCACGTCATCGTCCATTGCGTCCTCATCAGATACTAAATATTCAAATGCAACGGATGTACAGTCATTAAAAAATACCGTATACTCTTCATACAAAACGGCGTTAGATTCCATACGAAAATTCGTTTTAAATCCTTCCGCCAAATCCATTAACAATTTTGGATTCAATCGTGTTTCAACATAAATCAAATCCAACCTGCCCTCATCATTCATTTTCACCTTATAATTTGCAATTACCAATCCCTGTGAATAATGTTTTTTTAAAGAAAGCGGCGAGACAAAAGCAAGAAAATCTTCTTCACCAACAAACATTTTATCCTTCTTTTTTTTCACATTATCATTTAGAAGTCTGTTTTCTTTCGGGAGTTTTTGATTATACAGGGCAGACGCTTGCTGCCAAAGGAAATCAAAGGCCGCTTTTTCCCTTGTGGAATCACTGAACCAAACGCCCTCTTTTTCCATAGAAAACAAGCCAATTCTGATCGCATACACCCCTGACATAACAAGCACCATACCAACAAAAAGCGCTATTAGTAACTCGAATAAGGTGAAGCCTTTTTTGTCATGTATGCCAACCGCATCATCATATACGCTACAATAATTACTATTCATTCCCCTTCTTCTTTTTCTTTATAGTATCATTTCTCTTCTGTTCGATAAATGTTACCGTATCAATCGTTATCCCTTCTACTTGCGTATTTAATGCCATATAACCTTCCGGGGGTAATTCTCGCTCCTCATCCTCCTCCCCCATCATAACTCTCATACGTGCTTCTTTATATTTATCAATTTCCATGATTTTCCATTTAACACCCTTTTCGGTAACCCCCTCATATATTGTTTTTTCATCCAGCCTGGTGTATATCCCATCAAGTATTCCCAAAAAGGATTCTTCTGCTTTTGTCCTTGCCAGCAACAACGAATTTGTATGATCGTCGATTTTCCCTCTAATTCTGGAAGAATTACCCACCATGCTGAAAAAAATACCAATGGAAACGCCGATAATTGCCATCGCAACCATAACCTCAAGCAGGGTAAATCCTTTTCTTTTTTGAGACAAAATGAATTTCATCACCTCACCTGCCTACTGGTTTACCAGAAAATCAATTTCCTGCAATTTTTTCTCGAATGCCTGCGTTAACGAATCGGCATCTTCTGCGTTATTTGCAATATATGGTGTAATTAACATTATTAACTCAGTCCTCTTATCAATAAGCGATGTCGCCTTAAACAAATTTCCCAGATAGGGAATATCACCCAAAAGAGGGATTTTTTTCACCTCTTTCTCATTTTTTTGTTCAATAATACCACCAAGACCTATCGTATGGCCGCTTTTTATCACCAGCGAAGTTTGCACCTGACGAGTGGAAAACGTCGGGGATTTCTCAACGCCTGTGTCTGTTAGTTTAGCATTGCTTACTTCCTGATTTACCTCCAGTGTAATAAGGCCATTTTCGGCAATATGTGGTGTAACGGTAAGGATAATACCAGTATCACGATACTGTACCTGTTCAAAAGTAATCGTAGTGCCCGTCTGTTGGCCGGAACTGGTAAGAATCGGCACCTCTTCTCCCACCTGAATACTTGCCGGTTGTTCGTCCCGTACTAATATATGCGGCGCAGAAAGTATTTTTGCATTAGAACTTGTGGCGAGAATATCAATAAGAATTTCAAAGCTCCCTTTCGCAAATGTGTTGGTAAACTGCACCGCTGCATTACCGGCAGCCCTTGCAATATCACCTACCCCATATACTTGCAAATTACTTCCCGACCACAACCACTCCGTTCCGTAGTCTAATGTATCGTTACGAGTGACTTCTACAATCAATACTTCTATAAACACCTGTTGCGGGGTTGCATCAATTGCTTCTATAATAGCTTTAATGCTCTTGTAATCACTGGGAAAGGTCTTCATAATGACCGAATTGGTTTCAGTGTCCGCAAGCACCTTCATTGATTCTACTATATCTCTTCCAAGCTTCTTCGGCTGCGCCGCCATCTTTTCGCTATACATCTGAGTGATAATCGGCACAATTGTCTCTGCTTTCTGGTGCTGAACTTTATATATATACACTCTCATTTCCTCGTCTAACTGCGTGGGAGGAACATCGATATTTTTTATCCACATGTCTATTTTAGGCAAGAGTTCCGGGAGTTTCGTAATCACTATCAATTTATTTGTATCTGAGAATGGCACAAAATCAAATTCCCCGTCCCCTCCGACCTTTGCCCCTAAAGATTTTGCCAAACTCCCAAGATCCTTCGACATATTCCGTGCATCAACATATTTAAACTCATAAAATCTCATGGCTTTCCCTGCTAAAAAAGGCACATCAAATATTTTTATTATGGTAAGCAGTTTTTCCATTACAGAGGCATTATCGATAATCATTAAATAGGGAAAGTCTTCGTGGGTAACAATATTTCCAATACTAGACATGAATTGCTTCACGGTTGAACTCAATTTTTTCGGGTCGGCATATTTCAATGGCACAATTTGAATAATAATATCTTTACTCCATTCGGGAATTTTATCTCCGTGTATAATGATACTTGTTTCCCGTCTGGCTTCCGCCTGCGGCAGCACATTGTATAGATTCCCGTCTTTCAGTATCGTAAAATTATACACATAAAGGAGTGAATTAAGCATAGAGATCAATTCTTCTTTATAGACTTCTCCGCTGGCATGAAGGTTTACTTTTCCCCCAACTCTTTTATCCAACACATAATTCACATTTAAAATTTCCCCCAATATTACCTGTACCACATCCTTGATTTCTGCATCATCAAAGTTGAGTGCAATATCAATTTTTTCCCCGGTATACGCTGGTTTATAGAGCGCCGGTTCAGGCCTTCTGTACTCAGAAGGATATATAATTTCATCCGGTACTCCCTCTTTCTTTCCTCCTAAAACCTCCTTCTCCGGCATCACTTCATATTCCCACGATTTTTTTTCTACTTTTTCCGTGGTAGTTGAAAGCGAAATGGGTTTTCTAAAAGGCGTAAAATCTGTTTGCTTTATCTGCGTTTCTTTACACCCGGATAAAAGTGCAAAAACAATCATGATAAAAACACGTGTGCATTTATTCATTCCCACGCTGCCTCTCCAAAAAGAGAAAAATATCCAAACATTACTTTCTGCCCTTTATTTATGTTTGTAGATGTGTCATCAATTGCATTGTCATACCAAATTTAACTGGCGGGGGAATATCGAATGGTGCGGAAGGGGGGATTTGAACCCCCACCCCGGTTAAGGGACTAGCCCCTCAAGCTAGCGTGTCTGCCGATTCCACCACTTCCGCATTTTGTTGATGTGCTTTTACTGTGGCAACTTCTGTCTATTTTTATAACAACTTCCGGCTTTCTCAACTTCAATGATACTTTTAATACTTTATTATATTATTCCATTTATACTATTAAACAACCCTTTTCTTTCGATATATTCATTACCTTCGCAAAACGGGCAATCAAAATCAATACCACTTCAAGAGGTGTGCACATTTTTCTTAACTTATATCTATCTAATCACTTAAAAAAACCTAGTAAATTTTATCACCATAGCATGAAATGTCAAATAATTTTACCCCCCCTTGTGCCTTTTAGTTTCCCCATCTTTTGCCGACAGGTTTGCTCCATCTCACGTCAACGTACTCCATTTGTTTCAAGCTCGTACCCTCAATCTTTGCAATACTCAAGAGATTTTGAAGTTTCTCTTCGTCGGTGAGCTCATCCGGAGACTTGAATAATGAAGAGCAGCCCCAACGAATCTGGGTATTGTTTTCCGTCCACAAAATAATATCACTTCCCCGGGAATATTTCTCTCTATGCACATTTGTTACATCCACAGTTACAATTCCAAAGAGGTTGTGTATGTTATTTATCCTGAGAAATTTCACCAATGCTACTCCTGCCTTTATCTTCTTATCATTCCACTCTTTTCCCGGCAATGGCAGCCTGGATAACCTTCTGCTTTGAATGTAAGGGCTTATATAATCGACATCAGAGAATTTATAATATTCTTTTGGCAACAATACCCCTTCTTCATCAACAAGATAAGAATTCTCCCCTTTTTTTATCAAAGCAAACGGCCTGCGCATCGTAAACCTGATGTTGAGTTTATTGGGAAATACACGCTTTACCACATCGACTTTTTTAATCACTACCATATCGCCATATATCGTTGCTATCCTATTCGCTATGTCCCTTTCATATAAACTATAATGGCGATGCAATGCCTCTACTTGTTTTATATCTTCGGAAAAACGATTATCCATCCATGGCGGTACATTAAATGTCAAAGTAGCAGGATTCACTTTAAATATACTTAAATCGGTGAGTGTATTCCATACTTCCTTTAGTCCCCAAATGGTAAAAATTACAATACAAACCACTCCCGCAAATTTTAATAAAAAGGGGTATAGCTGCCGGTGGAACCAATGAAGTTTTTCAAAAATAGACGGCACAAGAGATTTGAATGTAAATGTGTGGTTCAGAGATTTTTTAATTTTTAATCGACCCATCTATACTTACAAAACTCTTTTGTGAAGTAAGATCGACAATTTTTTCACATAATAATGTGAAAGAAATATCTGCTGCCCTTGCCGCCATCGGCAATAAGCTTTTTTCTGTAAAACCAGGGATTGTATTGACTTCCAATATGTAAAAATCATTCTTATTATCCAGCAATATATCCACTCTGGAAAACCCTCTGCAACCTATAGCATTGTGCGCCTCAATAGCCAATTCCTGAGCTTTATCGTACAACGCAGCATCCAGAAAACCAACATCGCAATCAAGGGTATTCAATTTGTTTGTTTTGCTTCCAAAGGTTTTATTTATTACAAAATATCTTGTATTACCGCTATTGTATTTCGCATTATAATCAAAAAAATCATCTGATACACAAATCTCTATAATTGGCAATGCCCTGTTATCCAGTATCCCAATCGTAAACTCCCTGCCAGATACATATCTTTCAACAAACGCTTCATCACCACACTTTAATGCTTCTCTTACATAATAATGTATATTGCGGCTATCCTTAATTATGGATATCCCTATGCTAGAGCCGCCGTTCGTTGGTTTTATTACTACTGGCAAACCAAACCCTTGAATCTCTTGCTCTATCTCTGCCAGATTTACGGGTTTCTTTAGCAAGAAATACTCCGGCGTCTTGAGTCCGGCATACAAAAAACATCGTTTCGATTCCACCTTATCCATGGCAATCCTGCTGGCGTTAACCCCTGAACCTGTATAGGGAATGCCTTTTACTTCCAAAAGCTGCTGAACCCCCCCGTCTTCTCCAAAGTAACCGTGTAATGCAATGAATGCGACATCAATCTCCTCATGATCGAGTTCTTTTATGTCTTCATCCTTTACATCAATACAAATAACATTGTTTCCCGCATCTTTTAGCGCCTTTGCTACGGCATTACCCGATCTTAAAGATATTTCACGCTCAGGAGAAACGCCCCCCATCAGTACTGCAATATTTCGTGTTCTCATTTTATGCCTGCTTTATAGTATTCCCGGTAGGGGCGTATTGCAATACGCCCCCTGATTCTTTTTTTCTGCACTATATGTTGTTCCTATTCTTTCCGCAAGTTCATGCGCCACTTTCCAAATATCGCCCGCACCCATCGTAATAATAACATCTCCAGGCTTCGCATTCAAACAAAGCATGTCTGTAATGTATTCCATTTGCGGATAATATTGTATATCGACGCCTGTTTTGCGAATTTCTTCATACAATTTTAATGAACTAATTGAAGTTTTTTCAAAATCATTGTCGCGTGACTCATAAATATCTGCCAGCGCTACTTTATCTGCAAGATAAAACGATTCCGAGAGTTTTTTCAATAAATGCCTGGTTCTGCTATACTGATGCGGTTGATACACACACCATATTTTTCTTGCAGGATATAGCTCGCGCGCCGCTTTCAGGGTAACGTCTATTTCCGTGGGATGATGAGCATAATCATCAATTATTGTAATATTATTCTTTATGGCAACAATTTGAAAACGCCTTTTTGCACCTTTAAAAGACTCAAACGAAGTTTTTATAACTTCTTTATCAACGCCAATAGATGTACAAACGGCAATAGCGGCAAGTGCATTCAATATGTTATGCGACCCTGGAATCTTTAACCAAAAATCGCCGAAGATTTTGCCTCTATTGTAAACCCTGAATTTATTTATACCCTGAATAGCAGGAGGAATCTTTTTTGCATACCAATGAGAAGTATGCCGTAGTGAGTAAGTTTCTCTCTTACAAACGGATCTTTTCGCAGCAACTGCAACATTTCTGTCATCATCATTCACTACTAACAAACCATTTTTTGCTATCCGGTTTGCAAAATGCCCAAAAGCATTTACTATTTCTTCAAGATTGCCATAATAGTCTAAATGGTCTTCCTCTATATTTGTAATCACTCCTATGGAAGGAACCAGGTCTAGGAATGAACTATTATACTCACAGGCCTCTGCCACAAACAAATTCCCCTTGCCTAAATGAGCATTTCCTCCGATATCAGTGACTTCTCCACCAATAACATAGGTAGGATCCAATTCCGCTTTTTTTAAAATAGTGGAAATCATTGCGCTGGTGGTTGTTTTTCCATGTGTGCCGCTAATTGCAATGCCTCTCTTTTCCTGCATTAAAGAGCCAAGTATTTGAGAGTATTTTACCACCTTAATGCCCAATTGTCTTGCGACTTTCAGTTCCGGATTGCCCTCCTGAATCGCGGCAGAAACTATTACCATATCAGTTTCCAATGACATCATACTTCCATCTTGTTTTGAGTTAACCATCACTCCTATTTTTTCCAGTGAAGAAATAAGCGGCGATAGCAGAATATCAGAACCGGCAACAATACACCCTTCACTCACAAGAATACGTGCAAGCGCACTCATCCCATTACCGCCAATCCCGATAAAATAAACACGGTTTCCGCGCAAAGGCTTGTAATTAAAAAATCTGTTATTAACTGATGATGTTGTATGCGCTAAGGATATATCCATTGTTTTTGTTGTATGTTGTATACACGTTTCTCCACTTTAAAACTATTTTTTGAAACATGTGTTTTGCTTATTTTAACAGCAAAAATCACGTACCAGGATTTTGTTCTTCTTTCACAAAAAAAGTAGGGGCGAAGCATTTGTCCGTTTGAGCATGAACGCATTTATAACTAACGGCAAACATCGCTATTATTGGAATTTTTCAAAAAGCTAAAGTGTTACCAAAAAGGAGTTATCTGGCGAGCAATGCTACTCGCGTCTCCCTGTAACTAATTAGTCTGCTTATCGTATCTACAACACAAACAGAGGCATTCGGACGCCCCATTTCTTTACTAAACATCTTCATTCTCTCGTATTTTTCCTTGTTTCTGATAAGGTCAATAATAATTTCAACAATCTTTTCAGGCGTTAAATCAATCTGTGGCAATAAATATCCACCGCCGTTTTTCTCCACTTCAACTGCATTCCAGTATTGGTGATTATCGGCGGCGTAAGGGTAGGGTATAAGAATAGCTGGAATACCAATTGCGGTAATTTCAGCAATTGTTGTTGCACCTGCCCTGCATATAACAATATCTGCTATATTAAGCGCCGCATCCATTTCATTTAGAAAACTACATACAAAAGAATTAATCTTTGTTTGCCTGTATCCTTTTTTTACGCATTCATATCCATGCTCGCCCGCACAGTGAATTATTTGTATCTTCTCTGAAAACGGTTCCAGTTTATGTAGACTTTTCACCATAACCTCATTAATTGCCTGTGCGCCCTGGCTTCCACCAGTGACTACAATGGTATATTTTGCGCTATCGAAACCAAATTTTTCATAATAGTTCTTCTTCCTGCCAGACACTATTCCCTTACGGATAGGCGTCCCGGTAACATTTACCTTCTTTGCCTTTGCAAACCATTTGAGAGAAGAACGCCAATGGCAACACACCTCATCCGCCCATCTTGCCAAAAACAAATTCGCCTTACCTGGCACCACATTTTGTTCAAGCAATACGGAAGGGATGCACAGTAATTTTGCCGCAATAATTGGCGCAAAAGAAGCATATCCCCCCAACCCTACTACAATATCAGGCTTGAATTTTCGCTGCAGGAAAAGAGATTCAATCACCCCTAAAATTGCCATTCTAAGGAATACAAAAATCCCCTTAAATGATCTTTCCCATTTTTTTGCATGTATTTTCTGAAACCGAAACCCTTGTTGTACAACATATTCCTCTTCAAACTTTTTCTCCGTGCCGCAAAACATAATTTCTGCATTATGGAATCTCATGCGAATCTCTTCTGCAGCGCTAATTCCAGCAATAAGGTGGCCGCCTGTACCGCCACCCGCAAATATTATTCTCATTTCTCAACCTCTATTTTCAATAATTGCCATCAATAATTAAACATTTAAAAACGCTCGTCCCAAGCCGGAACCTTGAAACGAGAGCGAAAGAATATCTTTTATTTCTGTTTTCGTCATTGGTAATTGTAAGCTTGTGACGAATTTTTTAATCTGTGTAATCTGTGGTTCCCCTTTTTTAACAACTACCATGAAAATGCGGATATCTTAGAAATTATTTTACCGGTAATTCTCACGGGGAAAAACCTTTCATTAACGGATAGTTTTTCTTTCGCTTCACCGTTCAATAGTTTGTCTGCATCACACCTTAAAGATTGTTTCGCAATATTAACCAAAATCCCTATGCCAAGCATTGAAAATAACAAAGAAGAACCCCCTGTACTTAGAAACGGCAAGGGAATACCTTTTGTCGGTATAATACCGGAAACAACTGCAATATTCATAATTGACTGCAAACCAAACATCATGGTAATGCCAAGTCCTAAAAAGAAACCAAACACATCCTTAGTCCTGCTGACAATTCTCAACCCCTGCCATAGCAGTAATGAAAAAAGAACAATAATTGTCATTCCCCCAATAAAACCAAATTCTTCCCCGATAACGGTAAATATAAAGTCACTGCTGCTTTCCGGTAAGAAAAACAGTTTTTGTTTGCTATTGCCGAGTCCCAGGCCTGTCAGCCCCCCGGAACCAAGGGCAATCCACGATTGTATTACATGATAGCCCGTTCCCTGCGGGTCCTGCCATGGATCGAGAAATGAGGTAAATCGTATTTTTCTATACGTAACACTAAAAATCAATTCGTAGATAAACGGCGCCGACGCAAGTAAAGTAAAAAAGATAAAAATAATCCGCGTCCCCCCCACCATGCACATCAATATTGACAGTATAACGATAAACGCCGCTGTACCAAAGTCGGGTTCCATGAGTATTAGCCCGCCCATCATCGCTATGAACCCCAGAGGTATTAAAAACCCACTTTTAAAGCTATGCATGTGATTATGATTTTTGGCTATATAATTCGATATAAATATAATCGTCGCCAATTTTGCAAATTCAGACGGCTGAATACCCGCAATACCTCCCAATCTGATCCATCTTCTCGCGCCGTTGGCTACCGTTCCAACACCTGGCAACAGCACAAGTATAAGGCTAATCACTGATACCGCAATAATCGGATACGTTAATTTCTGTAAATGCCGGTAATCGACATATGACATAGCAATTAACACCACCAAACTTAATACTATCCATAAAAGATGTTTGGCAAATTGATAACCATTGCTATCTGCCGCAAACATTGTAGTGTCAGTACTATAAACAGTGACAATACTAAAACCCAGTAGCGCAACGACAATATATACGAGACAGTGCCATGATTTCAAAATATCTCTCCCGATTAAATTGAATCACAAAAGCATAAAACTACATACTGACAGCAACGCTGCAATTATCCAAAACCTAAGGGTAATTTTCGATTCAGGCCATTTCGCAAATTGAAAGTGATGATGCAAAGGGGCGCACAGGAAGATTCTTTTCTTCGTAATTTTAAAAAAATATCTCTGCATAAGTACCGATACTGCCTCCGCAACAAAAACACCCCCTATAACAATCATCAATATTTCCTGTTTTACGATAATACTTACCAAGGCAAGCATCCCACCTAGCGCCAGAGAACCTGTATCTCCCATAAAAATTTGTGCGGGATAACTGTTGTACCATAAAAACCCCATACCGCCCCCTACCAGTGCGGCGCAGAAAATACTCAATTCACCGGCGCCGGGAATGTAAGGAACTCTTAAATATTCACTAAAATCAACCCTGCCGGAAATATACGCAATAATGGCAAGGGAGATGCCTGCAATTATACTGCATCCTATTGCCAATCCATCCAGGCCATCCGTTATATTCACGGCATTTGACATACCTACAATAAAAAAAGTGATTATTATTACATAAAAAGGTCCCAGTTCCGGCCTCAAATCCTTAATTAACGGAATCATCAACTGAGTGCCCCATGTAAACTTGCTGGAATAAAAATATAATATCAACCCAAGGATAAGCCCCAAGGCAGACTGGAATAATAATTTTGATATATCTGTCAGGCCGGACGAGTTCTTTTGTGTAAGCTTGATGTAATCATCAATAAAACCGATTACGCCAAACCAGATCAATGTAAACATCAATAACAAAACGTAAATATTGTAAATATTACACCAAAATAGCGTAGCAACTAATATTGAAACCAAAACAACAATACCGCCCATTGTTGGTGTATTTTTTTTTGAAAAGTGCAATTTTTTCAATTCTTCAGAATCCGTCTTCGTAGTGTCTTCTCCATAATTCAAGGCGCGAAATTTCCTGATAAACCAGTGGCCGAAAATAATGCTTATTAAAAATGCCGTAAATGCCGCCAGGCAGGAACGAAAGGAGATGAACCTGAATATTTCAAACGAAAACATTGAATACAATAAACCGTATAACAATCCATGCCCTCTTAAATAAAATCAGTTATGAGTAAGTACACGCGGAGAGAAATATTCCCGATATTTATCAATGATAGTTTCCATGTGCATACCCCTGGAACCTTTAATAAGTATTACATCATTTTCCCTGAATTCACCCATGTCATATTCCGTGATGTCATCCAGACTCCGAAAACTTAACACCTTTTCCACGTCCATGCCGCCATCTTTTGCCGCGCCTGCAATATCAGATGCATATTTGCCTACCGTCCATAATAAATCCAGATTAAGCGTTGACGCCTTTTCCCCCAATTCTTTATGCAGGGCATGTGATTCTTTCCCAAGTTCCAACATATCTCCGCAAATGAATATCTTCCTCCCTGCAGCATCAATTTCTTCAAAATATTTCAAGGCGGCAAAAACGGATTCCGGGTTTGCATTGTAAGCATCATTAATAAAGGTAACATTGCCTATCTGCTGAGAATCGATTCTCATATCGGGCATTTTAAATGAGAGAAAGGCATTATAAAGTCCACTTATATCGAGGCCAAGCGCATGGCAGACCGCAAACGAAGCCAGACAATTGCTAATATTATGATGACCTGGAACCTGAAGTTGTATTTCAAATTGCCTGCGTCCTCCCCCCTTGACCCCACAGAGGCGAAAGGTATTGTAATCAATATCAATTGTAAACACAGAACCGTTGCCTTTTTTCTTTGCATCAGTACCCCTTATTTGCGCATTCTGACCTAAGCCGAAACTTATCTTATTGCCCCCGAATTTATCCGCAATTTCACAGCACAACGGGTTATCGGCGTTATATACAAAAACTCCGTTTTCTTTCAGATTTTTTACTATATCCCCCTTTTCCAATGCGACGCCTTCAATACTCCCTAATCCTTCCAGGTGTGTTTTGGAAATATTCAGGATTACCGCTATATCGGGTAAACCAATCTCCGAAAGACGCAATATCTCTCCCGGAGCATTTGTACCCATTTCGAGTATTCCGTATTTATGTTTTGACTCAATTTCAAATATAGTCAGAGGAACACCGATAAAATTATTAAAACTCTTTTGTGGTTTTACTACCGGGGCAAAATGAGAAAGCAGGTGATATAACATCTCTTTGGTGGTGGTTTTGCCATTACTTCCTGTGATACCTATGATCTTTGCATTTAATTTCCGGCGGTAATGTCTTGCTAAATCGCCCAATGCGGTTTTAACATCATCTACCAAAATCAGAGGAAGGCACTTGCCGCTAATATCAATTCCACCTTGTTTTGATACCACCACACCAATTGCACCCGCATCAAAGGCTTGCTCAATAAACTGACGCCCGTCGTAGTGGTCGCCTTTTATAGCAAAAAACACATTGCCCTTATGGACGTTTCTACTGTCAACAGAAACGCCATTCACCATTAAACCACTGACATTCGATATCGCTTTCCCGTTAACGGCTTGTATCACTTCTTCAAGAGAAATTGCGTCCATTTTCATTCATCGTCTAATTTTGAGATACCATAGTGCCGGATAATACCTGCTTTACCACTTCACAGTCATCAAAAGGAATACTCTTGTCTTTCAATATCTGGCAACGTTCGTGACCCTTTCCTGCAATAACGACGACATCGCCCTTTTTCGCCTCAAGGAGTGCTTCTTCTATTGCAACTTTTCTATCCAGTTGAACTTTATAGCATGAATCCCGTTTTATTCCCCTCTGTATTTCACGTATTATATTAAGCGGGTCTTCAGAACGGGGATTATCATTTGTTATCCAAAATAAATCTGAATATTTTTCTGCGATATGCCCCATCTTTGCCCTTTTCCCTTTATCCCTGTCTCCGCCACAGCCAAATACTAAAATAATCCTCCTGGCTGCAATGCCTCTAAGAGTCTCTAAAACTACCTGTAACGCATCGTGCGTATGTGCATAATCAATAAGGACATGAAAATCCTGACCGTAGTCCAGTTTTTCCAGCCTGCCAGGAACGTTATTTAAAGATTCAAGGCCTTTTCTTATTATTTCCATATCAAAACCGAGACAAAACCCCGTCGTTGCGGCTGCCAGTGCATTATAAACATTATGATTGCCTGTTAATTTTAAGTGAATAACTTCCTTTCCCCAGGGAGAAATCAATAAAAACCTTGTTCCGTTAACCCCCATATTTATTATCTCTGCTCTCACGTGTGCAGACGTATCTTTTATCCCATACCACACTATTTGTGCGACAGTACTCTTTGCAAAATATTTGCTTGAAGTATGGTCGGCATTTAAAACCGCAGACGCATTTTCATCTAATCCCCTCATCAATTTAATTTTTTCTTCTCTGTAATTTTTAATATTTTCATGATAATCGAGATGTTCCGCAGACAAATTGGTAAAAACAGCAGAACGGAAATGCACTCCGTCCAGCCTGTGCTGCGAAAGTGCGTGAGAACTTGCCTCAATTACCGCATATCGTATATTGTTGTTAAGCATATCTGAAAGATGTGATTGTATATCAACGGATTCAGGGGTAGTTTCATTCGCAGGGATAATCCTGCTCCCTAATTGGTAATATATCGTTCCTATTAACCCTGCCTTATTGCCGGAAGATTCTATGATAGACTTCGTAAAAAACGAAGTAGTTGTCTTGCCATTCGTTCCGGTAATACCTACTATTGTCATTTTTGAAGAAGGATAGCCATAAAAATATTCACTCAGAAGAGAAAGCGCCCGTCGGGCATTCGGCACAACAATTTGCGGAACATTTATAACATAGTCAACACCTTTCTCCGCAACTACGGCAATAGCTCCTTTCTCTATTGCCATTGAAATAAAATCGTGACCATCAGATTTATAGCCCTTTATAGCAACAAAAATATACCCCTCTTTAACTTTACGGGAATCGTGTGTTAGCCCTAAAACGACTTTCTCCGTAAAGGAATTGCACTTATATTTTTCTAAAACAGCACAAATCTCACTTAATTTCATTTTGCGACCTTCAAAAACCCATCAAACTAAATGTTTTTTTCATTACCTGAAAAACAATCAATTCTCAGTACGCCATCGAAACCTTGTGTACTCAGACTCTGCGGCTGAACAATCCGTTCGTATAAACGCTTGGTACTGTCTACCCTGTCAACCTCCTCTGCATATTCCTTTAAAAGCCTATGCAGCGCTTCTCTATTACTCGACCTCGCAATTTCTAATTCTTTTTGAGAAGCATACAAACTATACCATAAAATAAAATTTTTCTTGTTTAAATCCTTCGGTCCCATCATTGCTCCTCCTCCCCTCTCTCCTAAGCGCTATAATTATAACAAATATATTTACCATTATTTTAGATATAACATCATATAACTACCACCTCCTTCCTTTTTTCGTAGTGCCAATAGTCAGTGCATAGCCATTTTTAATTTTAATGGCTCTACCTCAAGATACTGCAGCGTTTTTTTGATAATTTCCCGCACTGACGGAGCCGCAACAGTGCCGCCATAATAAGCACCTTTTGGTTCGTCAGCCATTATTAATACACAAATACGGGGATTATCCGCCGGAGCATATGCGACAAAGGAAGCGATATATTTATTGCGCGAATAACGTCCGTCGCTCTTGTTAACCTTTTGGGACGTTCCTGTTTTTCCGGCAACCTCATATTCCGCTAAAAAAGCCCTCTTTCCTGTGCCATTTCTCACGACATCAACTAATATAGGATTTAATAAATCACGGGCAACTTCTTCACTCATTACACGCCTGACAACCTGAGGTACAGGATATTCTTCTTTAACCTTGCCGTCATTGCCGGTAATCGACTTTATTATTACTGGTTTTAACAGCAGGCCGCCATTTGCAATACTGCTAAATATAGTGACAAACTGAAGCGGTGTTGCAGCAATTTCATGGCCAATCGAAACCGATACTAAAGAAAATTGTTTCGACCAGCTTTTCATGGGACGAAAAATCCCCCCCTGTTCTCCGGATAACTCAATACCAGACTTATTCCCAAAATTAAACTGTTCAAGGTGACGATACATCCTTTCGATTCCCATGCGCATACCCAACTTTGCCATCCCAATATTACTGGAATGGGTAACAATTTCTGCAACAGTAAGGGTGTCGTAGCGGTGCGAATCGTGCAATATTCTTTTCCCCATTACATATCTTCCATTTTCACAGTTAATCATATCATTCGGCCTGGCAAGTTTATTTTCAAATATGCCGGCCAGCACAATCGGTTTTATTATTGAACCCGGTTCATAATAATCAGTGACTGCCAGATTTTTCCTTGCTCTCGCAGGATATTTACCAACATTATTTAAATCATATGCCGGCAGATTCGCCATGGCAAGTATTTCTCCGGTGCTTATATCCATCACAATCGCCGTAGCAGAGGCAGGCGACCATGTTTTGTCAAGATTCTCCAATTCCTCTTCGGCAAAACGCTGAATATTCGCATCAATTGTCAGCATAACATTGTTTCCATGCCTTGGACGCCGCATCTCTGTGTCTGCCGTTAAAATATTGCTTTGCTGGGCATCGCGGTACATCCTTTTATAACCAGGCTCACCTTGCAACGCTTGATTGCATGACAATTCAATACCTTCAAGACCATTTTCATCGATATCCGTGAACCCGATAACATGGCTTCCTAACGGGCCATTTTGATAAAAACGCTGATACTCATGCTCAATATACACACCTTGCAAGGAGAGCTTCCGAATCTCTTTCAATTCCTCATCGCTGACCCTTCTCTTTATCCAGACAAATTTTTTATCTTTTTCGAGTTTTGCTGATACTTTTGAGGGATTAAGGTGTAAGACCTTGCTTAAGTGGCTGGCGACTAAAGAAACGTCTTTAATTGCAGAAGGGTTTGCATAAACAGAGCCGACACGTAAAGATTCCGCAAGCTTCCTGCCATTTCTATCCAATATCAAACCCCTTCTTGCAGATAAGGCTACCTTCTTGCTTTGTTGTGCTTTGGCCAGTTTCAAATATTTATCATGCTCAAGTACCTGTATACGGCATAAATTTACTGCCAACCCTATGAAAACCAAAATAAGCATAAAGCCTATCGTATTCGTCCAAAACCTGTGCATGTTTTTAAAATACATAACCGGCTTTCCTTAGAATAGAAAAAAATACCTTTAGAAATTTACGAACGCTTTCGAGAAAAAAAACTTTCCCCGAAAGCGTTCGGGAGGAAGGCAATAAAATAAGTTCAAATATCAATCCTCAGTCCTCAATCCTCAATCCTCAATCCTCAGGCGGCAATGGTCACTTTTGCCGATTACCGATTGTAGACTGCCAACTGCTGAACAGACAAATACTAATAACATCTTACCGTTTTACTATCTCCTGAAAAATTCTCACCTTTAACCATCTCTAGTTATGGAGCGCACGACCTCTCAATATTTGGTCTTTTTGTGTATATAAATTGCCCGCCATAATTGTTTTTAAAGAAACCGCCACACTCCCCTTTGTATTCCTGGCAACCACACTATTGGAGGAGTCTTCCTGAGGTAAAAGCGCCAGTTGATAGGTTTTTACCTTATCTACAATCACATCATGTGATTTTAATTTCTGCACATAATAATTGAGGTTTTTGTTTCTTTCAGACATCTCATTAAAATCTTTTTGCAGTTGTGCAATCTGATACCCTGTTTCAATGGTTTTATTTCTCTCCCATACAACCAACACCGCCATCGTTATTATAATAGCAAACATTACCAACCATCTGAACATTCCCATGTTAAATCCTTTCTGCAACTCTGAGTTTTGCGCTTCTGCTCCTCGCATTTATTTCTATTTCAGAAGCACCCGGCCTTAAAGGTTTTTTGGTTATTATGTGAAAAATATTTTTATCTTCCATCTCTATAAAACTGTTTTTCACAATTCTATCTTCCAGTGAATGAAAGCTTATGACGGCAATACGCGCACCTTTTACCATCGAAAAATGAATCTTATTCAAAAATTTTTCCAAACTTTCCAGTTCTCTGTTAACTGCTATTCTCAACGCCTGAAAGACCCTTGTTGCAGGATGAATTCTGTGTCTCATCGATGGCACAGCACGTTCTATGATCCTTGCTAACTGTGTTGTTGACTTTAATCCGGAAACACTTCTTTCTTTTATTATCCGCCTTGCAATTCTTTTTGACCAACGTTCTTCCCCATATTTTTTTAACAATCCCTGCAAATCCCGTTCAGATATCTTCCGTAATAAATCCTGCGCCGTAAAAGAAGCCGTTCTGTCCATTCTCATATCAAGCGGGCCTTCTTTAGAAAAACTAAATCCGCGCTCCGCGCTGTCAAACTGCAATGAAGAAGCGCCAAGATCGAGAAGTACACCATGAACTCCGTCAATGCCAGCCTGCCGCAATACTTCATCAGCATCAACATAATCGGCATGATACAGTTTAAACGGACATCCTCTGTCTGATAAATACTCTTTTGTCATATTTAACATATCAAAATCCTTATCAATGCCAATCAAACAACCATCAGGTTTAATCCTGTCCATTATTTTACCTGCATGCCCTCCGCCTCCCACCGTGCAATCCAGGATAATGCTGCCCGGCTGCAAACACAGGTATTCCAATACCTCGTCAACCATAACCGGCTCATGAAGCAGATTATCTTTTTTACCAGACATATGATATTTTCATAAAAACCTGCACGGGTTCAATCCTGGAATATCCCATTGATTTCACAGTGGTTATAATGCGTTTGTCCTGATCCTGCCATTCATCGGTTATAAGGAAAGTCATGCTTACTGGAATAAATCTTCTGCAATTTCTTCATATTCCTCGTTAGTTTCCGATTCAAAGTCGCTCCAGTTTTTTTCATCCCAGATTTCAATCCGGTTGTTCACGCCCACAATAACAACATTTTTCTGTATATTCGCAATTTCTTTGAGGTACTGAGGAATTAATATGCGACCATGAGGATCCGTTACGCTAATGTGTTGGGCTTTAGAGAAAAAAAGACGCTGAAATTGTCGCGCCTTTTTATTCGTAAAAGAGGATTGTTCTATTTTGGAAACAACACCTTGCCATTCTTTAGGGGTATACATGAATAGACATGTATCGAGGCCCCGCGTTATATAAAACCCTTTCCCCTCAACTTCTTCATTAATGCTTTCACGCAAAGAAGCCGGAATGGCAAGGCGGTTTTTAGTATCTATTGTGTGTCGGTACTCTCCGGTGAACATATGTTTTCCCCACTTTTCACCACTTTATACCACTTTATACCACTTATGTGGCTATGAAATTATCTTATTTTTTTTTTTTGTCAACAAATATTTTTCCCATTGTTTTTGCGTAATCCGCGTAATATTAACTATCTATCCAAATGGTTGTCATATTGTCATGTTCGGGTACTATATGTTGTAGTAATAAAAAAGAATATTTTTCTAAAATTTAGCGCATGTTTTTCTTTTTTTCATGAATTTTCATAATTGAACACTGCTTTTTTTAATTGTTATTTTCTTAGATGTCTTTTAATATGAAGCAAAGAAAGCAAAGTGCCTGTAATTTTCTGTTTTTACCTGAAGAACCTTTTTATCCGCAGATTTCGCAGATTAGCGCAGATAAAAAACTTCTTTAATCTTCTCCCAATCTGTGAAAATCTGCGTAATCTGTGGATTATTTATTTTCATCCCCATTTATGACTAAAGCTCATGGATGTTTCATTGCCAAATACCGGAATGCCTGACACCTCTATTATTTCTCATAAATTATCCGATTATGATTTCGATCTTCCAAAAGAACTTATTGCCCAAAAACCTACGGAAAAAAGGGATAACGCGCGGCTTTTGGTTTTACATCGCCGCACTGGCAGAATGGAGCATCGCAGATTCAGTGAAATTGCCGGCGACCTCCGCCCTGAAGATCTTCTCGTGTTGAATAATACGAAGGTTATTCCGTCACGGATAGCTGGTAAAAAGCCTCAGGGGGCATATGTAGATTTATTGTTCATAGAAGAATTGGAAGGTAATCACTGGAAAGCTTTGCTAAAATCAAATGGGCTGTTGAAGAAAGGAGAAAAGATTTATCTTGATAATGCCGCCGTTTCAGCCTGTTTACTTGTAAAACATGAAGATAACTCGTGGATATTGCGGATAGAAAACGGGGCGAATATAAGGGAACTTATTCACCGGACCGGAGAAATGCCATTGCCCCCATATATAAAACGTCCTAAAAAAAACAATACACTTTCCACCTTGGATGCAGAACGATATCAGACCGTGTTCGCTCAAAAGGAAGGCGCTATCGCAGCCCCAACGGCGGGATTACATTTCAGCGAAGATGTTTTGGGAAAAATAAGAAATAGCGGAACAGATATCGCGTTTGTCACGCTTCATGTCGGATTAGGCACGTTTTTGCCTATCAAAACGGAAGAGATAAAAAATCACCACATGCATAAAGAATATTACGAATATACAAAAGAATTGCTCCAAAAAATAACTATCACCAAAAACCGGGGTGGACGCATTATTGCAACCGGAAGCACGTCATGCCGAACGCTTGAAACGATTGCATTGAATAACAACATACATCAGTTTTCCGGCTATACGGATTTGTTTATCTATCCGCCATATCCATTTCAATACGTTGATGCGCTCATTACCAACTTTCATCTTCCGAAAACCACTCTTTTCTTATTAGTTTCAGCCTTTGCAGGAAGGGAACAAATTTTGAACGCCTATGAAATTGCCAAAAAAGAGGGATATCGCTTTTACAGCTACGGTGACTGTATGCTGATCATTTAATTCTGTTGACTTAACCATAAAGCTTATCCACACTTTGTGAGTGAAAATTTATTATATTTTTTCGCAGAATGTAAAAATAAAATGCCGCAATAGATATAATTTACTTTTTCCAATAAAAATATGGATAAAAACATCCTTTTCTTATCTCCAAACGCTAAACTCACGCTTGAAAAGAGATATTTAAAAAAAAATGTCTTAGGCAATATCATAGAATCGCCTGAAGATATGTTTCACAGAGTGGCAAAAAATATCGCCTCGGTTGATTTAATTTATAATAAAAAGGCTGATATTGTTTCCCTGGAAAAAGAGTTTTACCACCTTATGACCTCACTGCAATTTTTGCCCAACTCACCCACATTAATGAACGCAGGCAGTCATCTGCAACAATTGCTCGCATGTTTCGTATTACCTGTAGAAGATTCCATCGAAGGCATATTTGATACCTTAAAACAAGCAGCTTTAATCCACAAAAGCGGGGGAGGCACCGGTTTCAGTTTCTCACGCATAAGACCAAAAAATGATATTGTAAGCGCTTCATGCGGTGTAGCAAGCGGCCCCGTTTCCTTTATAAAGGTTTTCAATGAAGCGACGGAGGCCATAAACCAGGGTGGTTTCAGACGAGGCGCAAATATGGCGGCGCTGAACGTAAATCATCCCGATATTTTTGATTTTATTCATGCAAAAAATACTGAAGGTGTTTTGACAAATTTTAACATTTCTGTCGGGATTACGAATGCATTCATGGAAGCAGTGGAAAATGACGCACCATTTCCCCTCATTAATCCGAGAACAAAATTGGTTGTCAAAACAATAAGGGCAAAAGATCTTTTTCAGGAAATCATACAATCCGCATGGAAAAATGGCGAGCCGGGTGTTTTATTCATTGATGCCATAAACGCCGCCAATCCTACCCCATTGCTTGGGAGTATTGAGGGAACAAACCCCTGTGGAGAACAGCCTCTTCTGCCTTATGAAGCATGTGTTTTAGGATCGGTCAATGTTTCGCAAATGACTACATACAAAAATGATCATTACGAAATGAATTGGCACACATTGGAGAAAACAATCCCTCTTGCCGTGCACTTTCTTGACAATGTTATTGATGCAACAAAGCATCCATTACCTCAAATTGAAGTGTTAACCAAAGGCAACAGAAAAATAGGATTGGGGATCATGGGATTTGCAGACCTTCTCATAAAACTCAATATTCCCTATAATTCAGAAGAAGCCATGAGATTCACTGATAAACTTTTAAGATTCTTCTCCGGAAAAGCAAATGAAGCATCTGAGAGGTTGGCATCAGAACGCGGTATGTTTCCCAACTATGAAAAAAGTATTTATGCCCGGCAAAATGGCCCCAAATATAGAAATGCGACACGAACAACAATAGCACCTACAGGCACTATCAGCATTATTGCCAATTGTTCCAGCGGCATAGAGCCTCTGTTTGCCATTGCATATACAAGAAATGTTCTCGTTGAAGGCGGATTACCGGAAATCCATCCGTTTTTTGAAAACGTTGCAAAAAAAAGAGGACTGTATACTGATAAACTTTTAGCAGAGGTAAAAAGGGAGGGTTCAATACAAAATATTGCCTATATTCCATATGATATAAAAAGAATATTTACAACGGCAAGAGACATTTCACCGGAATATCACGTAAAAATTCAATCTATCTGCCAAAAATATATCGATAACGCCGTTTCCAAAACTATTAATTTTCCAAAAGAATCAACCGCTGAGGATGTGGAAAAGGTCTTCCTGCTGGCATACAGAAGCGGTTGTAAAGGAATAACCATTTACAGGGATAAGAGCAGAATGTCACAGGCGCTTTCCTTTGAATGTGCATGCACAAAAGATCTTATTGGCAAAAATACCGTTGTGTTATAGCCGAGTCCCAATATTGTTTTAATTTTTGCATATCATTTGGCTTCACAATAAAATTATCCACCCCACCCATCAAATAACTGCTACGTTCCCGAATGTTTTCCGACAGTATCGTAGTTGAAAGACGCGGGAAATATTTTTTTACTTTTGTAATAAAATCCAATCCCTCCTCACCGGTAATTTCAGTGTCTAAAAGCATAAAATCAATTTTGTTCATATTTAACACATTCCATGCGTGTTCCGTATTAATGACAAAAATGGTATCCAAACCCTTTTGGTCTGTAATCTCATAAAGCTGTTTTCTCACTGTATCTCTGAGGCTAACAATCAGTAGATTTTGATTCGACCGTTTTTCGTTTTCAATATATTGACGAAACATATTTTTATACAATATTTTTTTAAAAACCACTTCAACAACAATAGTGAGTTCTCTTTCATTAAAACCTTTTATGAGATATTCATCCAAACGAAATGATAAAAGGTCTATCCATGTATCTACCGAGTCTATTTCCAATATTATTCCCAAATCAGCAAATTCGGTCTTTACATCTTTTAACAATTCATACTCATTAATCTTTGCAGATTCAAATTCAGTAACAAGAAGATCGCATTTGTTTTTGCGTAATATACTCATAGCATTGTGTTTTTGATTTACCGCAAAAATAATATACCCTTGCTTTGATAATATATTTTCAATTGCCCTGCATTGGGTTTCCTTGGTATAGAGCACCATTATTTTCAGGTCTTTCTTCATTTTACAACGTTTTTTTATAACCTCAATACCATTAACCTCTTCCTGCAATTTCTCCATAGAATCCTCGTCTATAGATAAAGCGCCTATATCATACTCTTCACCGGACGAAGTGGAACGTTTTAGCACCCTCCTTACCTCCACAGATATTTTCTTTTGCGGCTTTCGATACAAATTGCCGGAAACGCCGGCAGGAGATAAGCTGAATTTAATGATTAAATGGTTTGACGGCAACAATGAACGATTGATAATAAACCTGATTCCGTGCTGAGAAACATCCTTAATAGTAATGGGTATTTCTTCATTTGAATAATCATTCAAGCTCCTATCTAGGATCGCACACGTACCACTTATCTTCATATCAAAACGTTTCTCTGTGCGTCTTTCTCCTGATTTCTGAGGTGTGTCTGGCGGGTAAACAATGACAGGTGCAATTTCTGCTGCTGCTGCTGTTGCAGGGATGGTTGCTTTTGCTTCTGATTCCTGAATTAATTCATCGACAAAAGACCTGATATTCCTAAGTTCATCGGCCGCTAAATTCCGAAGCGATTCCTTCCAGTTTTCATTTTGCATGGACAATATTCAGAAAAAGTTTTTCTTTTATTACTGTGTAAAAACTTCTTTTTCTGCAAGGTTTTTCCCTTCCTCACGAAAGAAGGGGAGGTTATCTTTGGTTGAGGCTTGCTGCGCTGTGTTACTGCCTTCGGGTGTTCAATGACAGAAGACGGCTCAACAACCTAGTTTTTGTTTTAAAATCGTTTGAACCCTCTTCCCATCGGCTGTTCCGCCGCATTTGTTCATAATAAGTTTCATTGCAACGCCAAATTCTTTTCCGGTAAATTTGTTTTCGTCAACAACTTCATTAACAATTTTCTGAACATCTTCATCAGAAAGCTGCTTTGGAAGATATTCCTCCACGATAGCAAGCTCATTATCTATTTCTCTTGTCTTTTCCGGTAACGAAAGCCTTTCATACTCTTCCCGCGTCTTTTTTAATTTTTTCTGATACCCTTGAACTACTGCAGCATAATCTATCTGATCCCTTGGCTTGCCAGATGTCTCTGCAATTTTTATATCCGCAAGCATCATACGCAAGACGGAGGTTCTCATCTTATCCTGCACTTTCATGGAAGATTTTAAATCTTCTTTGATCTTTTCATTTAAATCCATAGTTTATTCCCCGTTAAATGAATACCCTTCAACCTTATGCCCGCAATTGGGGCAATACGCAGGGCTGCCCTCATAATGTCTCCCACAGTATTTACAAGGCGTCAATATCTCCACCTGCGACTGTTTTGGCCGTGTAAATAAATACAACGGCAAAAATACGATCATAAGCAAAAACGCACCTAACATCCATCCGACGGCAGAAATGGTTTTATATCCTTTACTTTTGGCATCCATGTAAACCCAAACAGCCACCGCCGCAGCAATAAGCAATCCAATAAATCTCATAACCATTACCCCTTCCCTGGTAAGGGTGAAATATAGCACACAAAACTTTTGTAGTCAAATAATTATCATTGCAGCATCTTGCACCGGCAAACGATTTATTGTAATTATATTTTTATTTTATACAAGAAAATTAACCTTGAAACTATTTTATCCTGTAGTAAAATACCTTGAAATTTTGTTAGTGAGAAAAGCCTGCAAATATATTTATACAAAGGATGGTGTCGATGAAATACATATATACGGCTGAAGATTGTCCAAAGTGCGAAACGTTGAAGGAAAAATACAGGGCAGATGGTATACGATTTGTCGAAAGAAACGCCGAAAGAATCAAACAGCCTGAAGATGATATTGACAGAGAGGCCTTGGTACAAGCTTCAATGCAAAATATGGAACTACCCGTTGAGGTAGACGCTTAAATCAACACTCGTGAATCTTGCAATATGATTGTAGCCAGAACCCCCCACGTTTTATGCTTCGCCCCCCAAATAAAGCAGAGACGCAAAATTTTGTGTCTCTGCTTTATTTCAGGCAGCAAAAATTAGTATAATCTCTTCAAAAAGACAGTCTTTTTGACACTTTACAAAGACACTCGTTATCCCATCCCGCCATTCACTTTTTATTTTAGAATCCTGCTTTAGCTGTTTTCCCCTTGGTGTAATACTTTAAGGACACTACGACTTATTACGGAACAATTTATTCTCTTGAAAAACTCCTGAAAAGCTTCGTGAGGAGGAACGGCCTATAAGGCACATAAACAATACATCGCTCCTTTTGGAGCTTTATCATCGTATTTGGTGTTTTAGCTTTTCAACATTTCATCCCTCCGGGGTTGTTTAAAAAAAATTAAAGTGGTACGAAAATAAAAAATAGATGAAAACAGGGCAATATTTTGTACCGATTTATTAGACTATTATGTTATAATCCGCGCTTATTTAGTAATTTGAATAAAAAAAACTTCATTAAAATTTTGTAAAATGGTAAAAATATATATTCCAGGAGAACATTTAATAAATAAATTATGTTATATGATACGTGTAGATGATTATTTTATTTTATTCACTTAACTCAATAAAATAGTGTTATGACCATATTAAAACAAAAAACAGAACGGTTAGATCAAATAAACAACGAAAATAACCCGGTTGAGGAAGAGATAACAGAATGGAACCAGGAAGAAGAAAAGAGCCGCGATTATGATTCTGTACGATTATATTTAAATGAGATGGCAAAAATACCACTGCTTACCCCTGCAGAAGAAATCTACCTTGCGAAGAAGATACGGGTTATGAGCAGACTGCTCCATCGCAAGGTGCTGGGTTTTGATTATGCCTTGGAAATGTATATACGACTACTGGAAGGAGTGGAGAGTGAATCAGAGCTTGTTCAATTTGTTGAATTATCAGCGGCAAGAGAACAAAACCGGGATGCAGTTGTTGAACAGATTCACGCGGTTACCAGCAATATCAGAAAGAGCATAGAAAGCAATTTAAAAGATTATGAAAAGATTCGCAGGGGAAATATTGCGCGGGATAAAAAGCTGAGGGTGCATAAAAGTATTCTCGTAAGAAAGGGAATGGCGATTAAAGAGTTAGAATCCATTAGTGTACGGTCGGAAACCATACTGCCGGTTATGCGTGAATTGTTAGAGGTTTTATCGACAATTGCGGATTATAATAGAAAACGTACCGTCCATCGTAATTTTAAAAGGGAATTATGCAAAGAACTTTCTTGTGATATCAATGAGATAGAGGCATTGTTTGCAATGCCGGCGAAAGAGTTGAAAAAAATTATTTTTTCTATTAATTCCATTTACAATGAATATGTGATGGCAAGAAAGCGGTTTTCAGAGGGAAATTTACGACTGGTAGTAAGTATCGCAAAAAAATATAGAAAACGAGGGATGGCTTTTCACGACCTTATCCAGGAAGGTAATACGGGGCTTATGCGCGCCGTGGACAAATATGACTACAGGATGGGTTTTAAATTCAGCACATATGCAACATGGTGGATAAAACAAGCTATTATCAGGGCAACAGAAGAAAAAGTAAGAACAATACGAATCCCTGTGCATATGATGGATGTAATCAATAAGTCTACTTACGTGGCCAAAGCCGGACAGGGATCATCTGCGGAAAAAATACAGTTAGAAGCCATTGCAAGGGATACCAATACGCCATTGCCTGAAATATATAGATTGCTTCAGATAACATCACAACCTATATCATTAGAAACACCAATTGGCAGTGATGGAGAAACAATGTTTGAAGATTTTATTCAGGACAAAAAAATAGACGCCCCTATATTTCTTGCCCAGCGTTCTTTATTAAAAGAACAAATACAAAAGGTGCTTGATACGTTAAGTTACCGCGAACGGGAGATTATTAAATTACGTTTTGGAATTAGTGATGGATACACACACTCATTGGAAGAAATCGGAAAGAGGTTCAATATAACCCGCGAACGTATCCGGCAGATTGAAGCTATTGCCCTTCGTAAACTTCAACATCCGGTTCGCAGTAGAAAACTGGAAGGATTTCTTGAAGGTACGATGAATTAAAGGAAATTCAAATATCAGTATTGCAAAAATTTACACAGGGGATTCACTGGAAAATATGGCGAATCCCCTATTTTTTTCTCCATATTTTTTCAATTATCTTATTAATGTTGTCTCTCTGGCCAAGTGGCAAAACAGATATTTTTTTAAATAAAAAAACAGGTAACAATAAAAGGAAATGTTAACTACCGGGCGATAGTTAAGCAGCTCTCCCGAAGCAGCAAAATATGCCATATTGAAAAACGCGGTGGATTTAGCCCAAAAATCTATCAAATAATTATTTGTTCTTGTAAACATATCATCATAAACAAAGCCGTTTCGCATGGCAAATAATTATACGAAAACGGCTACAACGACAGGGAATGATTGCAGGTAAAAGGAAAGGTGAGATTTTCCGGAATGTTTCATTACCTCCCCATTACTGTACATGGGTTGGCAGTAGGTCATGAATTTATCTTTTTAACAGATTCACGTCATACCGCGCATGAATTTAAGAATGATTTATTAAAAAATATCCGGGAGTGTTAACCGAAACAAACTAACTGCTTCCCTGCAGGTACAGACATGCGATTTTATACCTTATCGCGTCTTCTTCTACGTCTTTTTAAAATGTATTTTCTCCTGTTTAACCGATGTTTTTTCTTACCCTCAAAACCGCAAGCCATACTAACTCCTTAAAAACTTTCAGAATAATTTCTAAATAAGTAAACGTAAGGGGAAATGTTACCAATAATAGGTTTCAAATTCAATAAAATATTAGATAAAAACGAAGTTATTTATATCATTAAAATCCTTATGTGGGTTTTATCTTCACAAATGAGCAACGTTTTAGAACAAATCACCAGAATCACCAGTTACATTAGAGTAGAAATTAGTTCTGGCTTGTCCATGTTGGTGGAGTTCTACACACCACATGAACTATTGTTTTTAAATGGATAAAAGCAATAATTTCTCTTGCTTTAATGATAAAGTGTGATAATATTATTTCCAGTGATTGGTTGTACTGTACCGGATCGTTGCATATAGGGAAGTTTATAACGAGGCTACAAGGTGTTACAACCTTGTAGCTTTTTTAGTTTATAATGTTGTTTTTTTTAATTATGAAAGGGGGTGATTTTAAGAATGCCACAGGGTACCGTTAAATGGTTTAACGACTCAAAGGGTTTTGGTTTTATTTCTCAGGACAATGGAGAAGATGTATTTGTACATCAGACTGCGATCGAATGCGAGGGTTTTAGAACTCTTGCAGAAGGAGATAAAGTAGAGTTTGAAGTCGTAAAAGACCAAAAAGGCTACAAAGCCACAAAAGTAGTCAAATTATAAATATATTTATTAAGCATACTCGTATATTTTGCCGTATATAAAATACTATTAATGTTGTATATTGAAAATATAGAGTACTATTAAAAATATTGTTATAATTAAGGCGCAAAAGACCCTGATAATTGTAAAAATTTATTGGGGTCTTTTTTTTCTTATAATTATGGTGATACAAGGGACAGCTACCCTTTTTCTTTGACATTTTAAATTAAAAGGATTACTATTTTTTCATGGCACGAATCGCACGAATCACAGTCCCGCGTTACCCTCATTATGTAACACAAAGAGGCAACTATCAAAAGCCTGTTTTTGAAACAGAAGATGACTATGAGCATTATATTCAATGGCTTCATGAGTATGCCGGTGAATACTCTCTGAAGATATGGGCATATTGCCTTATGCCTGACCATGTTCACCTCGTTTGTGTACCTGCCGAAAAAGATTCTCTTTCACGCGCATTAAATCTGCTTCACATGAGATATTCACAATATTTTAATCGTAAACGAAATGAGAAAGGACATCTCTGGCAAGGAAGATTTTATTCTTGCATCCTTGATAAAAAACACACATACGCCGCTGTCCGACATATAGAAAACAACCCTGTTCGTGCCGGCATCGTAAGAAAACCACATAGGTATAAATGGTCGAGCGCGTACAGTCATGTCACCCAAAAGAGAGATGGTATTTTATCTTACGATTGCTATTTAAATGCCGAAATCGAAGATTGGTCAGAATATTTAAGAGAAAAGGATTACGAACAAATCATTAAAAATATAAAGAAATGTTCAATGACGGGACGTCCTTGCGGTGATGACCGATTTATCAAGAAATTTGAAAAACTCCTGGGGAGAAGAATAAAGACGCTGCCACCAGGAAGACCGCTCAAAAACAAATGACAACTACCCCCCATCCTGTTTTAACCATTCAATATTTTAAAGCAAGCGCAATACATTTCAAGAGACCTTAGTTAATTAATGAATAAAAAAATCCGGTTGCAGACATTGACACTTTGGGATTTTCCTTCCCAGCACTATCTTCGTGAACAGGAACACGCCCAGAACTACAAGGGAGCCACTCCTTCTTATATCATCTGGAACCTATTGCAGCGATATACACGACCAGGAGATGTTGTAATTGACCCCATGTGCGGCGCAGGCACAACCCTAGATGTTGCTAAGGAGCTAAACCGTGAGGCATTAGGGTTTGATCTGAATCCAACACGCAAAGATATTAAACAGGCAGACGCACGGAAAATCCCCATAGAAAAGGCAACAGCAGATTTTGTTTTTATCGATCCTCCCTATTCAACCCACATCACTTATTCAGGAAAAGAAAACTGTATTGGAGAATTAGAGGCCACTTCCGGGGAATATTACACAGCATTGGAACAGGTAATCCGGGAAATACACCGCATACTCAAGCCCCGCCGCTATATGGCGCTTTTGGTATCCGATTCGGCAAAAAAAGGGAAACCGTTTCTTCCGATAGGGTTCAATCTGTTCAGCATTCTGAGCGATTATTTCCTGCCGGTGGATATTATTGCCGTAACACGCCACAATGCAAAACTTCTCAGGAATCACTGGCACAGCGCAGCAGTTGAAGGAAACTATTTCCTTAGAGGCTTTGGTTATCTTTTTATAATGTACAAAATGGGCAAGGGAGAGACTCCCGGGAAGTGGCTCGACCGCAGAGCTTCCAAGGAAACCCAAAAACAGCTTGACTCATTTACGATCAAAAAGAAAAACCAGGCAGGTTTTTGTAATCAACCACAGTAATATTCACTAGCAAGGCTAAACGATGAGCTACGTATAAGGATTTTTAAGACAACACCCCTTTCCCCCCTTTGCAGTATCCCAAACTGGCTTTAATACAAACACAATAAAGAGAGTTCCCAATCCGCCGGAAAACCAGTTCATCACTATATCCCTCATATCAAAGCATCTCATCGGCAAAATTGCCTGAATAAACTCATCAATTGCGCCTACCAAACATACCAAAATGGTTGTATACACATAGATTAATTTATTTTGAACGTCTATTCTTAACGCCCAGAACAGAATACCGCTTAAAATCCCGTAAAATAGCAGATGGAATCTCTCCGCACCATTCACACACATATACTTCAACAAAACAAGGCATGCCAGAGATATCACAAAAAATGCCGCATAAACAGAAACATTCCTTGCCTTTTTCCGGTAAACTAAAAAGAAAAGGGAATACACTCCCGCGATACTTACGAATATCCCGCTCAAATAGTTTACTTTTTCTCCCAGCAGTCGCAGTGCAAACCTCCAAATCGCAGGAGCAAACGGCAGGAAGGCATAGAGGGCAATGATATATGCAACAGTAATTATCCATCGCCATTTTCGTGATACATTTTCTGCTAATTCCGTCAGATGTTTAATGGTGGTGCTCTCAAGATTAAGTAAGTGGTGATAAGTACTAAGATAATTTAGCGCTAAGCCCCTGCGCCATTTTTATTTCTAAATCATGATTCACCGTCCATGCCGTGCGGTGTGTTACCGCATCTATCAAAGTGCTTGCGGAAGGGAGACCGGTCCCGCTCTTTTTCAGTCCCCCAAACGGCAAATGTACCTCCGCGCCTATTGTAGGTAAATTAACATACCCAAGTCCGTATTCACAGTCATCCCTTATCCGCCTCGCCTTTCGAAAATCTTCCGTAATTACTGCACAGGAAAGACCATATTCTGTATCATTATACACATTAATAGCCTCATCAATACTTTCCACAGGGATAATCGCCACATGAGGCCCAAAGACCTCCTCATGGAGAACACGGCTCTTTGGATTATTTTTCATTCGATATACAAAAGGAGACATAAAGTACCCCTTATCATATCCCCCGCCAGTAAGCCTGGAGCCGTCAAGCAATACCTCCGCCCCCTCATTCTTTGCAAAATCGTTATATCGTAAAATTTTTTCTGTTGCTGCTTGATTTATAACTGGTCCCATAAATACCTCTTCGTCAAGAGGGTTGCCGATTTTAATCCGTTTTGCGAGTTCAACAAATCTCTTTTCAAATTCTTCAAGCATATTCACATGTAAAATCAACCTGCCTGCGGAAGTACATCTCTGCCCTGAAGTTTTAAAGGCGCTGAGAATAGAGGCATTCACCGCTATCTCCATATTGGCGCCATCGAGAACTATTATCGCATTTTTCCCCCCCATCTCGCAGGCGCACATTTTGTTATAGGATTCAGCAGCAATCTTCTTTATCCCTTCACCAACTTCACATGAACCGGTAAACAATATTACCTGTGTATCGGAATGTCTTACCAACGCATCTCCACAACCTCCATGTATTACATTAATTACTCCGGGAGGAAATCCTGCAGCATGCACATATTCTGCAATTTTATTAGCGACGCAAGGCGTCTCCCGGGACGGTTTTAACACAACGGTATTCCCCTCCACTACAGAGGGACAAATCAGCCATAGTGGAATCGCAAAGGGAAAATTCCATGGCGTAATTGCGGCAACAACACCTTTTGGCCTCCGTCGCATGAAGGAGTCTTTTTCTACAATCTCCGAATCAATAATATCGCCATACGGCATCCTTGTTGTGCCAAATATATATTGAACCATATGAATGCCTTCCGTTACATCCGCACGCCCTTCCGCAATCCCTTTCCCGCATTCTTTCGATACCAACTGAGAGATGGCTTCTCTGTCTTTTTTCAGCAACTGCGCCAATTCATCAAGATATTCGCCGCGTCTTATCCGTGAAATTTTTCTCCATGTATCATAAGCGGTCTTTGCCGCCAGCACCGCATTATTGACGTCATCTGCAGAAGAAAGGGGAAATGTCCCTAGCACCTCATCACAATACGCCGGATTTCTGCTTTCAAACACTTCAGATGAAGCACTATCAACAAATGCGCCATTGATGTAGTTTTTACCCTTCATAATGCAATTCCCCCCTCAAATAAAATAGTAAGAAACATCCCCATTGAACATAACGGTAATAAGTAAATTTATGTAACACTTTAGTTTTTTGAAAAATGTACTACCTATAAGCTCCGTAGGAGCAGCCTGTTTGTAGCAAAATAGGATATTATAACAGATCGTAGAGACAGGTTTGAAACCTGTCTCTGCAATTATGAGCAACCTGTCTCTTGTAAATCCATATAAACAGGTCTACCTGAATACGGACAGGCCGCTCCTACGGAGCTATTTACCTTATTGAATTTTATTGCGCTACAAACAGACCGCCACTAACAGGGCTACATGGTATTTTTTCTATCCCGGGAATTTTTCAAAAAACTAAAGTGTTACAAATTTATTGTTATTTTCTGCTTCTGCGGTAACATAATCTTTTTGTCTGTATTCTGCGCCTAGCATCCATTTTATATCACATTGATAAATACGAGTCAATTTCACTTTGCCCGGCGGTATATTTGATTTCGATAAAAAGCAACCAATTTTGCAAATTGAAAAAAAACAGTAAGGGGTTGTCAGATAATAACTTTTACAACTATGGCATGGGATAACAAGGTGTGAATGACTCAATTTTTTGAAATTGTATAATTCCAATCTCCATGGAAATTATGCTTTCCAATATTAATCTTTTCCATTTCCCGATCGGAAACCTTTATCCCTGTTGGATATTTCCTTTTGTCA